>SYLK01000264.1 GCA_005809115.1 Planctomyces sp.
AATCTGCTTTCGGGGGCGCCGCTGGCGTCGGGTAGAGAGATCCGTTCGGGGACAAGTATCGACCAGGTGATTGCGCAGCGTTATGGGCGTTCCACGAAGGTGCCGAGTCTCGTGCTGGGCTGCGAGCGTTCGAATCCGGGCATTCACAAGAATTACTCGATGCTCTACAGCTCGCATATCTCGTGGAGTTCACCGACTGCTCCGACGCCACTGGAATTGTATCCGGCCCTGGCGTTTGACCGGCTGTTTCGGAATGGGGCGGCACGTGGTGACCGGAGTGTCCTGGACGCAGTGCTGACGGAGGCCGGCCGCTTTCGCCGCAGAATCAGCGTCGCGGATCAGCAGAAGCTGGACGAGTACCTCAATTCCGTGCGTGAGGTTGAACAGCGCCTCGATCACTCCGGAAAACAGGGAGAACTCCAGGGGTGGCGGCCGCCCCTCGATCAGCCCGACGTGCCACGGCCGCCGGCTGGGATTCCCCAATACCTCGCTGAACACATGCGGCTGATGTGCGACATTCTGGTGCTGGCGTTTCAGACCGATGCCACGCGAGTCTGTACACTGAAGCTGAACAACGATCACAGCTACCTGCAGTTTCCACATCTGAATGTCGAAGTCGGGCACCATGAATTGTCGCACTCCGATCGTGGTAAAGCGTCTCCCGACTGGCTGAAAGTGAACCAGTTCTTTCTGGAACAGTTTGCCTACATCGCCCGCCGGCTCGATGCGATTCAGGAGGGCGAGCGGACCGTGCTGGATAATTCCGTCCTGATGTACCTGTCGAGTATGCAGACAGGCAGCCACGATGCCAGTAATCTGCCGTGCGTACTGGTTGGTGGCGCCGGCGGACAGCTTCGCGGTGGCCGGGTGCTCGACTATGCGGGGCAGTCGAATCGCAGAATGTGCAGCCTGTACCTGTCGCTGCTGGACAAATTCGGTCTGTCCCTGAAGGAGTTCGGTGACTCCGCCGAACGACTCTCCGAAGTGTGATTCGGGAGGCGAACCGGGATTGAGGGCTGACAACGACTGGTGCCGAAGCATGGCAGACACTTGCATTGGATTCCTTTGATGCAGCGAACAATGGGATCGACACGCTTTTTCCGGATCGGGATACCGGGGAAGTTGCTGTTGCGGGTGTGGGTGGCTGGCGCGGTGCTGGCTGTCGGGGGAATTGGCAGCAGTCCGGCGGCCTCTCTGCCGGAGAAGGTGCGTTACAATCTGCACATTCGACCGATCCTCGCGGATCGCTGTTTTGCCTGTCATGGTCCGGACGAGAAGAAACGGGAAGCCGAACTGCGGCTGGATCTCCGGGAAGGCGCCATGCGGCAGGACGACGACCACGCCGCCATCGTTCCGGGGGTGCCGGAGAAAAGTGAACTGCTTCTCAGAATTCTGGCGGAGGATCCGGCAACGGTGATGCCACCGCCGGCGTCGCGGAAGCCGCGGCTGACGGCTGACGAGGTCGCACTGCTGCGAAAGTGGATCGAACAGGGGGCGGAGTACGAAGGTCACTGGGCATTTCTTCCACTGCAGAAGGAGGAACTTCCGTCAGTTCGGCAGCTCGCCTGGGCTCGGAATCCGATCGATCGTTTCGTGCTGTCGCGACTTGAGCAGGAGGGTATCCAGCCTTCACCGGAAGCGGATCGTCCGGCGCTGATTCGGCGGCTGTGGATCGATCTGCTGGGATTGCTGCCGTCTCCGTCACAAGTTCAGCGGTTTACTTCCGACACATCTCCTGATGCCTGCGAATCGCTGGTGGACGAACTTCTGGCGTCTCCGCATTATGGCGAGCGCTGGGGGCGACACTGGCTGGATCAGGCGCGATACGCCGATTCCAATGGATACGCGAACGATGGCCAGCGAGAGATGTGGCCCTGGCGCGACTGGGTGATTCAGGCGCTGAACGAGGACATGCCCTTTGACCGGTTCACCGTGGAGCAGATCGCGGGTGACCTGCTGCCGGCCGCTGGCCGGCGGCAGCTGATGGCGACGGCGTTTCACCGGAATACGCTGATCAATCAGGAGGGTGGTTCGGACCGGGAGCAGTTTCGCGTTGAATCAGTGATCGATCGCGTGAACACGACTGGAGCCGTCTGGCTGGGACTGACGTTTGGCTGTGCGCAGTGTCATTCGCACAAGTACGACCCGATTTCACAGCGTGAGTATTATCAGTTTCTGGCATTTTTCGATTCGACGGAAGACGTGAATGATACCGGTCCGACGATCGAAGTGCCCCGGGGCGAAGTGTTTGGTCAGTCTGCTGTCGGGGCGACTGCGTCGACGGCAAAACTCATGATCATGCGGGAGCTGCCCCGGCCGCGTGAAACGTTTGTGCTGGTGCGAGGGGACTTTACACGTCCGGACAGAGCCGCCGGCCCGCTGCTGCCCGGTGTTCCGGCGGCATTTCTGCCCCAGCTCAGTTTTTCTGCGAGGGTTCCGGTGGAGTCGCATTCGGCGGCGTCGCGACTGCAGCTGGCGGAGTGGCTGGTGCATCCGGAGAATCCGCTGACGCCGCGGGTCACCATGAATCGTATCTGGATGCGGTATTTTGGTCGGGGGCTGGTGGAAACGGATGAGGACTTTGGTGCACAGGGCGCGCCGCCGTCGCATCCCGAGCTGCTGGACTGGCTGGGCGGCGAACTGATTCGGCGCAACTGGAGTCTGAAGCAGATGCATCGGCTGATCGTGACCAGCGCCACGTATCGCCAGTCAGCTCACCAGCGACACGATCTTCGGCAGAAGGATCCGCGGAATCAGCTGCTGGCGCGACAGGAACGCGTTCGCTTCGATGCGGAGACAGCTCGCGATGCCGCGCTTTGCGCCAGTGGCCTGCTGGATCGGACGGTGGGAGGTCCGAGCGTCTTTCCGCCGCAGCCCGAAGGCGTCTATGCCTTCACTTCGTCGGGCGGTTCCGGGAAGTGGCGTGCGGGCACTCCGGAGGATCGTTACCGGCGAGGTTTGTATACGTTTTTTTTCCGCAGCGCCCCCTACCCTCTGTTCACAACGTTCGATGCACCGGACTTCCAGGTCACGTGTACCCATCGGCTGCGGTCCAATACGCCTCTGCAGGCGCTGACCATGGCCAATGACGCAGCATTTGTGGAGCTGGCACAGGGACTGGCCCTGCGGCTGACGGAAGATGTCCCGGGTGCGGTTGCCGAGACTCTGGAGCAGCGGATCGATCACGTCTGGCTGCTTTGCCTGTGTCGTCGGCCGACATCCTCGGAGCGGTCGCTGCTGAAGGACTACTTCCTGCGCGAACTGGAGGCCTGTTCGCAGGATGTTGCCGCGGCCGAGAAGCTCACGAGCGACGCGCTGCGCCGCCGAGTGACGCCGGCAGAGGCTGCGGCTCTGGTCAGCCTTGCACGGCTGGCACTGAACACGGACAACTTCATCACCCGGGAATAACGCGGAGCGGCTTTGTGGCAATCGCAGAACAGGTGCATTCTCCGGAGCTGAATCCGGACCGAATTCTGCTGAATTCGACCCGCCGACATTTCTTTCGTCAGTGCGGTGTCGGGGTGGGGGCGATGGCGCTCCGCGCACTGTTGGCTGCAGACGCAGCACAGGCGGCGGCGAGCCCGGTGGTGGATCCGGGCAGTCCGTTGTCGCCCCGCGTGTCGTCCTTTCGTCCTCGTGCCCGGCAGGTGATATTCCTGTTCATGGCTGGTGCGCCCAGCCAGCTGGAGTTGTTTGAAGACAAGCCGCGGCTGCAGGAACTGTCGGGGCAGAAACCGCCGCAGAGCCTATTGTCCGGCAGACGCTTCGCGTTTCTCAAGGGAACTGAGACTCTGCTGGGGACGTCCCGCAGGTTTCGTCGGCACGGCGGGTGCGGGATGTCGCTGAGTGAACTGCTGCCGCATCATCGTCGGATCGTTGACGACGTCTGCTGGTTGCGGGGAATGACGACGGACGTGTTCAATCATGGACCGGCGAAGCTGTTCATGAATACGGGGTTTCAGGCTCACGGGCGTCCGTCCATGGGCGCCTGGGTCACCTACGGTCTGGGCAGTTCCTCGGATAATCTCCCGGGTTTTGTCGTGCTGCAGAGCGGACCGCGCGGGCCGCGAGGAGGTGCGGCGCTGTGGCACAGCGGTTTTCTGCCAACTTCGTTTCAGGGAGTCCCGTTCCGGGCCAAGGGGGACCCGATTCTGCACCTGAAGAGTCCGGAAGGTATCTCGCGACAGCGCGAACGCGACTTTTACAGCACGCTGTCCGAGCTGAACCGATCCCGGCTCGGGGAAATCGGTGATCCCGAGATTCTCACCCGAATCAATGCCTATGAAATGGCATTTCGCATGCAGACCAGTGCGCCGGAGATGATGGACCTGACCGGCGAAACTGCCGCGACACTCGCGGCCTACGGTGCCGAGCCCGGCGTGCCGTCGTTCGCGGCCAATTGTCTCCAGGCGCGCCGTCTGGTGGAACGCGGCGTTCGTTTCGTCCAGCTCTACCATACGAACTGGGACAGCCACGGAGGACCGGGAGAAACCCTGGCTGGCGATTTCGAGAAGGTGTGTCGCGAGGTCGACCAGGCTTCCGCTGCGCTCGTGCTCGACCTGAAGCAGCGCGGCCTGCTGAACGACACACTGGTCGTCTGGGGCGGCGAGTTCGGGCGTACGCCCATGGGTGAAGTTCGCCAGTCGGTCGGTCGCGACCATCATATCGACGCGTTCACGATGTGGCTTGCCGGGGGCGGTGTGAAGGCGGGAGTCATCCACGGAGAAACCGATGAGCTGGGTTTTGGTGTTGTGGATGGTAAAGTTCATGTGCATGACCTGCATGCCACCATGCTGCACCTGCTGGGTTTTGATCACGAGCTGCTGACTTATCGCTTCCAGGGCCGAGACTATCGATTGACCGACGTTCACGGTCAGGTTGTGCAGGCAATCCTGACCGAAACTCAACTGGCTTTGTCTCGCCCGACACAATTCCGTTTTGGAGGACCTCCCGGATGAGGCAGCGAATTCAACTCCGACGCTGCGAATCTGCCACCGCGGGCAGCTCGGGACTTCGCGTGTGCCGCCGGGTGGCGGCCAATCGAAGTTCTGTTCCTTGCCGGGGGCGGATCAATCCGCTGTGGCTGCTGCTGCTGAGCGGTGCCAGTCTGATCATCATTCTGACGGCCACGCTGCTGCAGACGGATTCGACCGGAGAATCCCAGGCTGCGACGGAGCTGACGATGTACTGTGCCGCCGGTTTTCGCGGACCGGTGGAGCAGATTGCACAGGAGTACGAGGCAGAATTCGGTGTCCGAGTGAATCTGCAGTTCGGTGGCTCGAACACGCTGCTGAGTCAGATCGAGGTCAATCAGCATGGTTCCGCGGACATCTTTCTGGCTGCTGACGAAACCTATGTCCGCCAGGCAGTTGCGAAGGGACTGGCGGCAGAGATCCTGCCGATCGCTTATGTGCGACCGGTGCTTGCGGTCAGCCGCGGCAATCCGAAGCACATTCGGGTGCTGGATGACCTGCTGCGTCCTGACATCACTCTGACCGTACCTGATCCGGACCAGGCCGCCTGTGGAGCAGCGGTTCGGAAAGCACTTGAGCGACTGCCTGCGGGAACCACGAATCGGTGGCAGCAGCTGGTGGATCAGGTCACTCGGACCGGTGTTTTCAAGCCGACGGTTACCGACTCGGCCAACGACCTCAAGATGGGAGTGGTGGATGCCGGAATTCTCTGGGACTTCCTTGCCATGGCACCCGGATATCGCGACCGGATGGAGACCGTAGCACTGGAGGAGTTCGACGGGGAGCCAGGACAGGTGAGCGTTGCGATCCTGAATTCCAGTCGGCAGGCCACAGCGGCGTTGAGATTTGGGAGGTACCTGACGGCACGAGATCGGGGTCTGCGGGAGTTTCAGAAGTCGGGGCTGCGGGTTGTCGAAGGAGATGAGTGGGCGGAGCAGCCGACGGTGACGTTTTTCTGCGGTGCCGTGAATCGTCGGGCGATTGAGGGGCTGGTCGAGCAGTTCTCGAAGCGCGAGGGTGTCGTCGTCAATACGATTTACGATGGCTGTGGCACGCTGACGGGAAGGATGCGGGGAATCGACGGGCAGCGGATTGACCTCGGATTTCCGGACGTCTACATGGCCTGTGATCTGTACCATCTGGAGAACGTGAAGGACTGGTTTCAGGAGGCGGCCACGGTGTCGTCGGCTGAGATCGTGATCGCTGTGCCCAGGGGCAGTACCAAAGTCCAGGGGCTGGCGGACCTGCTGCGTCCCGGAATTCGCGTGGCCATCGGACAACCCGAGCAGTGCACGATTGGTGCGCTGACGCGGCGAATGCTGCAGGACAAGGGACTCTATGATCAATTGAAGGAAAAACAGGTTCAGCCGGGAGAAGTCGTGGTGGAGAAACCATCCTCGGCGCTGCTGGTGCCTGACGTGACCACGGGACACGTGGATGCTGCCATCGCCTACATTACGGACGTGCTGGCGAACCGTGACCGGGTGGACATTGTCCGCGTGGATTCCGATCTGAAGCGTGCGGTGCAGCCTCTGAGTGTTTCCAGAACCAGCGCGCACAAGTACCTCGTTCGGCGGCTGTATCGGCTGGTGACAAGTTCTCCGGAAGCTTTCCGGTCGGTCGGCTTCGAGTTTCAGTACAAGGCTACCCCGGGAGAATCCGTGCCGGAATCATCCGGATCGCAGCACCCCGACGCAGTCGAGCAGAATCAGGCGGCCGGTCGTGACTGAGAGTGGCACGGACAGGTCGGCGGCAGGACGTCCGGATGGATCGCCGGCGCGGGAGCGGCTTCTGCCGCGTGATTCCGAGGAATTCTCCGGGGACTTTTCGGGGCAGCCGCGGAGCGCCACTCGGCTGACAGTCGTGAACCTCGCGTTTTTCTGGTCCTTTGGGATTATCGGGGGATTCTATGTCCTGCTGATTCTGGGGATGCTGCTGGCGGATGGAGCATACATGACGGCACAGACCCTGCCCGCTGCAGACGGAGGGGAGCGGAGCTGGTTCGGGATCCTTTCTGAGGGACCGATCGGCCGTGCTCTGGCAGACCGCAGAATTCGGTATTCCATTCGGCTGAGTATGATTTCCTGCACTTTGTCCGCCGTGTTGTCGGTGCTGGTGGCAGTCCCTCTGGGTTACCTGCTGGCGCGACATCGGTTTCCGGGGCGTCGTCTTGTGGACGCGATCCTGGATATTCCCATCGTCCTGCCGCCTCTGGTGATCGGGCTCAGCCTGCTGATACTGTTTCAGTATCCCCCGTTTTCACGGCTGGCCCCGCTGATCGTCTACCAGGTTCCCGCGGTGGTCCTGGCGCAGTTTGCGGTGGCGTGTGCCTTTGCGGTTCGCACCATGAAATCCACGTTTGATCAGATTGATCCGCGGTGTGAGCAGGTAGCCATTTCCCTGGGGTGCAGCCGAGTGCAGGCGTTTGGTCATGTGGTGCTGCCGGAAGCTCGCCGCGGCGTACTGACGGCGCTGACTCTGGCATGGGCGCGATCGCTGGGAGAATTCGGTCCGTTGCTGATTTTTGCCGGCGCGACGCGAATGAAGACAGAAGTTCTTTCCACAACAGTATTTCTGGAAATGAACGTGGGGAACATTGACATGGCGGTGGCGGTCTCGCTGATCATGGTGGCCGCGGCGATCGTGGTGCTGATGCTGACGCGACTCTGGGGGGCACCGGTTTCATGATTCTGGTCGACAGGATGGCGCTTCACTCAGACAGTTTCCGTCTGGAAAACATTTCCCTGACCGTGCCCACTGGTCAGTACGGAATGCTGATGGGGCGAACCGGCTGCGGCAAGACGACGATTCTGGAATCGATCATCGGACTGCGTCGGATTCGCAGTGGGCGAATCCTGCTGTGTGGCCGCGACGTCACGCGTCTGAATCCGGCTGCGCGGGGCGTTGGCTATGTTCCGCAGGATGGAGCTCTGTTTGCGGGGATGTCGGTGCGTGACCACCTGGCGTTTGCGCTGGTGATCCGAAGTGTCAGCCGTCGGCAGATTTCCCGCCGCGTTGACGAACTGGCCGAACTGCTGGGTATTTCCGGACTGCTGGACCGCACGCCGACGGGACTGAGCGGCGGGGAGCGACAGCGGGTGGCACTGGGACGCGCGTTGTCGTTTCGGCCGCAGGTGCTGTGTCTGGATGAACCGCTGAGTGCACTGGATGCCCAGACTCGCGGGCAGATGTGTGATCTGCTCAAATCGGTCACGCGTCAGAGTGGTGTGACCACGCTGCACGTCACGCACAATCCGGAGGAAGCCGGGATCCTGGGCGATTGTCACCTGCGCATGACAGACGGTACAGTTCACGTGATGTCCGAATACGACCAACCTGTTCTGCGAGACCAGGAGGGGTGAAATTCATGCGTGTGACCCTGAGATATGCCGCTCAGGTGCGGACGGTGAAGGGGCTTGGCTGCGAAGAAATTGAGCTGAGTGACGGGGCCTGCGCGGACGATGCCGTGCGACTTCTGGCCGCTTCCGGGCGGGAGGAGCTGCGGCAGCTGCTGCTGACACCGGAAGGAGCCGTGCAGCCTACCCTGTTGCTGTTTCTGCAGGACGCGATCGTGCCTCGCGGACAGCGGGTCCGACTGAGTCACGGGGACACCCTGACGATCATATCTCCCATTTCCGGCGGCTGATACGTCTGAAGATCACTCTCCGATCGGCAGCCTCAATGCCGTGAATCGGGCGATTCCGTGAATCGGGCGATTGCCGGAACCAGATGGAAACCTGACCGTGCCGGACCAACACCTGCTTACCGCGGAGGAACGTGCTGTCTATGAGTGGCAGATGTGGGTGCCGGATTTCGGCGAAGCGGGCCAGGCGAGGCTGCGGGATGCGTCCGTCCTGATCTCGCGGATTGGCGGACTGGGAGGAGTCGTCGCCTACCAGCTGGCTGCTGCCGGCGTGGGGCGACTGGTCATCGCCCATGCGGGAAACGTGCGGCTCAGTGACCTGAATCGCCAGCTGCTGATGACGCATGACTGGCTGGGCAAGCCCCGGATTGAGTCAGCACGGCGTCGGCTGCTGGACCTGAACCCGCGGCTGGAAATCGTCGCCGTGCCGGAGAATGTGACTGAAGACAATGCGGCCCGACTGGTGGAACAGGTTGATCTGGTGGTGGATTGTGCGCCGCTGTTTCAGGAGCGGTTTGCCATGAACCGACAGGCTGTGCAGCAGCGCAAGCCGATGATCGAATGTGCGATGTACGAGCTGGAAGCCCAGGTTACGACGCTGATTCCGGGAGCAACGCCCTGTCTCGCCTGCCTGTACCCGGAACAGCCACCGGTCTGGAGTCGACAGTTTCCGGTCTTTGGAGCCGTTTCCGGGACAGCCGGCTGTCTGGCCGCGATGGAGGCCATCAAGGTTCTGGCCGGGTTCGGTGAGCCCCTGCTGAATACTCTGCTGACCTGTGATCTGCGGGCCATGACGTTCGCGCGGCTGCAGATTCAGAAAAATCCGGAATGTCCCGTGTGCCGCACGGTGGAGAATCAGCCGTGAGGGACCCCAGGCTCACTTCGGGGACTGCAGCACGACTCGTGACGCCTCCACTGTAACACGTTCAAAGTACGGCCCGAAGACCGTCGAAAAGAACTGTTCGGCCGGGACCGACCGCAGGTCAAGTGTGACATCGGTCAGCAGCATCCGCCGAGCTTCCCGGCTGTCGGCATCGACAATCTCGACGCGAATGCCGTTCGTGCGAAAGTATTCCACCAGTTGTCCCAGTGTCGAACGTTCGACTCTGAGCGAAAAATTTCGCGACAGCAGTGAATCCGACGGCAGCGGCGTGTCTCCGGGGGCGGCAAAATCCAGCTGGTTCCACAGGGTCTGCAACCAGATGTGCTGTGCCAGACCCGCGGTCACCTTGAGAGTATTTCCGACCCAGTGCTGCTTCAGTGTCGGAAACTGCCGCTGGCAGGATTGTGTGACTTCATCGCGCGCACTGCGGTTGAAACGGTAACTGCGTGTCAGGAGTCGCTCAGGATCGACGGGAACGATGTCCACGGACGCCGGCGAACTTCCCGGACACAACATCAGATCAAACTGATTCAGAATGAGCGTCACCTGATCCGACACTGGCATCGGGGGCCATTCCGCGGCATCCCAGACATCGTGCGGGACTCGCTCCGGATGATCGCAGGACAGACCGGCGCTGACAACGGCGTTCTGCACCAGTGCGCGTGGCTCGGACAGAATCTCCCACCGCACTGCCTGAGCGGCCAGCAGTCGTCGATATGCTGCTGAGGTCAGTTGTCCCCGCAGGCTGGCCGTGACCTCGCGGCCGACGTCAAGCAGTATCGGGAGTCTCGCTGCAGCATCACGTGGCCCCACATAGACAAGCTGATCTGTTGCGCTCCAGCCGGAGTCGCCCAGAGAATCACAGAACTGCCCCAGAATCCGTCCCCGAGACACGAACCCTGTCTCCAGCGTCAGAGCATGGTCGCGATCAATGCGGCGATCCAGCACCACGGCGACCCCGGTAAGTTCCTGAAACTGCTGCAGCTGACCGGCTGCCGGGGCGTCCCGGCAGGACCATTCCGTGGCTGACTTCAGTCGGGACTTCAGATCATTTCCGGTAACGAAGTGAAGCGCATCACCTCCCCGGCAGCATGCGGCCAGAGAACCAGCCAGCAGGAGGCAGCCAGCCGAAATCCACCGGGCATGCATCGAACGACCCGCCAGACGCTTGTGGTTCCGCTGCACCATCCACAGACTCCAGTCACAGAACAGGGTCCGCGAAGTGTAACGGGTGGTGACGGAATTCGCGTGCTGTGTGGGGAAGTTCTGCGCCGGGAGCAAAAAAAAACAGCCGCCCCGGCGGTGGGGCGGCTGCGATTCAGGCGAACTGTTACGGCAGAGTGTTGCGAATCCGAGTGTCAGGAGATCGCCTGAGCAGGGGAACCAGACCGTGAGATCGACAGGGGTTCTAAGAACCCCTAACAAAACCTCCGTGGCCGCGTTGCTTCGAGAGT
>SYLK01000265.1 GCA_005809115.1 Planctomyces sp.
CTTCCTGGGAAGCTACGACGGATCAGTACGATCAGCTGCTGCGGCGCTGCCTTGCGAAAAAGCTCCGCGAGGGTGGCACGCCGAATCTTCCGAAACCGAGTTAAGGTCACACGCAGACGGCTGAACGGAACGCGACAGGACAGCCTGCGGACCTGTCACGATGCGAAAAGACCTTCGCGGCAGGATGCTCCTCACTCGATGCCACACGCAGCATCGTGATTTGTCAGCGGGCCTGCGACAACAAACGCGACAGGATCAACTTGACCTCTTTCGACGAGAGCACTTTCGTAAGAACAGCCTCGAATTCCTTTTCATCATCACATGTTTCTGTGAACCGAGGCGCCATCACGCTGACACGAACAGGGTACAGCTGGAGACCATACTGTATTATGAGCAGCGTGAGAGTATAGTTGTTGACGCTCGGCACAGTGACGTTAAAATCATACCTGAAGTCACCACGAACATCAATTTCGTCCACGTTGCCGACGAGCACACCTTCGGTAGCCCGAGTCAGAAAATCCGCCTGTTCCTTCAGAACGTCCTTTGGCGTGCGGACAATCTCAAGGTCGCTCAGATCTCCCCAGAGGTTCTTAGGCGACATCTTCGATCTCCAGTAGTTCATTCAGACGACAGACGACAGGGAGGTGATCAGACATCCCGTTGCGATTGGGATGTCCGTCCTCTGTGAGCAGCGACGTCCCCATCAACTCAGTGACGACGTTAATGCAACCGGGTTCCATGAGCGGCAGAAGCGAGGGGCGAAGCAGGACCTGATCAAAGACGTTCCAATAGTAGTTTATCTCGCCACCAGAGTTGTAGTAGTAGGTTCCCGGTGGCTTGCCGTCCATGTCCCCGAATACTCCCCACATCGGGTTATAAAAAAAGGAGCACTGCTCACCATTGACCATTCGAGCCCCGGAGGCAGCGATTCGACGATCCATGATGGCGTGAAACCCCTCTGATCCGACGACGCCTGTCTCAAAAGGATTCATGTTCAGGTCGCCGATCACGATTGTACGAGAATGGCCGACTTGCATTTCGGCGTCACCGATGTACCTCGCAACACGCGTACTCGCGAGGATTTGATCCTCGGTCTTCTTCCACAGCTTACTTGAGAGGTGCACGGCGACGACAAGAATGCTGTCGCCGAGCGGCATGTCGTAGTTTCGGATGGAGCCACCCTGGCTATCGCGGACGAGACAAGCTGGACTGACGGTGAATCGGGTCAGGATCGTGAGGCGATCTGAATGTCCGATGTCAGAAAAATAGAGGCGTTTCGCATTCTGGTTCAGTGTGCGAAGAAGATCGAACGGAGACGTGGAGTTTTCCGCGAGCACGAGGATGTCCACGTCGTGCTCACGAGCAAACGCGCAGATATTCTCTGCCGCAACGCTGTCATTGATGTTCCAGAAGGCGATCGCAGGCATCGTGAACACTGATGTGCCAGGTAACATGGAATCTGCAGAATGCGGCGATTCGGCCGCGTGCGACGGTCAGTTTCAGTCTGCGTTTTTCGGGGTTGCGTGTCAAGGCGGCCCGGCTGTTCCCCCGCCTCGCAACCGTGACTGGAATTTTCGTGACACGCGCGGCATCGCCCGTTAGACTCGATTCGTCGCTCCCTGAGTCGTTCCCTGATGTCCGCATCCTGAATCGCACCAGACGCAGAGAAGACCGTCGATCGGTTCGGTGGGAGGGTTGCCGTGAGACAGAAATCGGTCAGCACGTTCAGCGATTATTACGCACAGCTTCAGGAATCCGATCCCGAAATCGGACTTGAGGTGGCGGCAGCGCTGGCCACGGCTGCGGCTCGCGAGTCGACCGCTCCGGGCGAGGGCACAGGAGGATCGGACAGAATCCGGCTGGAGACGATCGTCCTGACCCGAGGCCGGCCCGTGCTGGACATCAGGTCCGGGAGTGCCGTGATCGACCTGGCCGAGGTCGAGAGTCAGATCTGGAAACGATGACTCCACGAGGCTGCGGAACGGGTGCTGCCGAACATCCCGGCGGTGGGACGCATTGAGGTGCACAACCATCCGCGAGGCATTGACTGGATCGGCACCGGCTGGCTGATTCACGACAACGTCGTGGTGACGAATCGGCATGTGGCCGAGATCTTTGGTGATTCAGACGGGACCGGGTTTCTGTTTCGTCCGGGAATTGACGGCACACCGATGCAGGCCAGGATCGACTTTCTGGAGGAATTCGACAACTCCAGCAGTCAGGAGTTCCCGCTGTTCCGGATTCTGAATCTCGAGACCGGTGGTGGCCCGGACCTGGCGTTCCTGCGAATCGAACCAGTGAGCGGTCAGTCGCTGCCGCGGCCGGTACTGGTCTCGACCGTGCCGGCCCGGCCGGGTGAACACGTCGCCGTCATCGGATATCCTGCCCGGGATCCGTTTTTCCCGGATCAGGATCTGATGAAACGTATTTTCCATGATCGGTATGACAAGAAGCGTTTCGCCCCGGGGCTGGTGACCGGGACGACGGCAGACCGCGTTTTTCACGACTGCTCGACGCTGGGTGGAAACTCTGCTGCCGTGGTCATTTTGCTCAACACGGGACTGGCTGTCGCCCTGCATTTCGCGGGGACGCTGTTCCGGAAAAATCATGCCGTACCCATGGACGTCGTCGTCAGTCGACTGGAGGGTGTTCTGTCCGGACGCAGCCGGCCGGTCAGCGGAACCCTGCCGGACGATTTCGCGGATCAGACCCATCCACAGTCGCCGGTGGTGGCGGTGCCGGATGCGGCGGCCGCATCCGGCAGTCCCCGGTACATCGAAGCAACGATTCCGATCCGAGTCCGGCTGGAGATCGGCGACGTCATCTCGGGTGCCGCCTCTGCACCCGTCGCCGCAACGCCCGCCCGTCTGCCTGCCATGGACGTTCCGACTTCCGATGGCACCGCAGATCCCGGCAACGACGATCTGATCGAAACGATCGAGGCCCGTCCCGAGGACTACCGGGACCGCGTGGGTTACGACGCCTCTTTTACGGCGGGAAGACGTCCCGTTACCGCTGCCGGTGCTGACGAGGAATCGCCATGACATTCTGACGTTTGCCTTCGATGGTCGGCCGATGGACGTGCTGCATTACCATCATTTCAGCGTCCAGATGGGCCGGAGTCGTCGCATGTGCCGATTCAGTGCGTGTAACATCGACGGCAGGCAGTCGAAGCGAACGACCCGTTCCGGCTGGAAGTTGGATCCTCGGATTCCACAGTCGGCACAGATTCTGCGGGAGTGCTACGGGAATCCGCCGAAGTTCAGCCGGGGTCATATGACGCGTCGGGAAGACCCGGCCTGGGGCAGCCAGGCGGACCTGGGCAATCGGGATTCCATGCATGTCACCAATGCAGTTCCGCAGGTTCAGGTGTTCAATGGCGGCGTCTGGCTCTCGCAGGAAGACTATGCCCTGCAGAATGCCCGCCGCGACGACATGCGGATCTGCGTCTTCACGGGACCGTTTCTGGCGAACAACGACCCTGTCCGGTTCCGGATCAGGATACCGGTCACGTTCTGGAAGGTGATTGCATTCATTCACGACGACACCGGCCAGCTCTGCGCAACCGGGTATACGATGTCGCAGAGGGCTTTTCTGAGCGGGGAAGAGTTCGTGTTCGGACGGCACGAGAGTTCTCAGCGGCCGATCGTCGAGATTGAACGGCGCGCCGGCATCTCCTTCGGACGTCTGGCAGAACTCGATCCTCTGCAGGACTTGCCGGAGTCCAGTGTCTCACCATTGACCCGGCTGAGCGAGATCCGATTCCTCCGATAACACCGCTGCCGGACGCGGTTCTCTGCGGTTCAGACCGGTGTCCAGCCAAACGTGTCCACCACGGCTCCGGCCGGATAGCTGCCGACTTCGGGATGCAGCAGTACCATCCCGTTCGCATCGATCGTCGCGCGAAGGTCCGCCGAGCCGCTCCAGTGGATCGGGCTGACGTGCAGCCCCGAGACGTCCCGGACAATTGCAGCCGGGTGGTAGATGGGACGACTGCCTCGTACCTGCATGGGAACTGTGAGTCGCCCGGGCAGCGGTGTTGGCTCCGGGTGGGGGATCCCCAGGAATTTCCGCAGACCGGTCCGCACAAACAGCTCGAAACAGGCCAGGCTGCTGACGGGATTTCCCGGCAGTCCGAAAATCCAGCATTGATGTCCCTGGCCGTCGCGCCCCTGGCCCTGCCAGACTCCAAACCACAGCGGCTTCCCCGGCTTCATGTTCACACCGTGAAAAATCTGCCGCACGCCGGCTGCCGCCAGCTGAGACGGCACAAGGTCCAGCGTGCCCGCAGACACACCGCCACTGAGCAGCAGAAAGTCGTGCTGCAGACCCTGCTGAATCCGCGCCCGCAGTTCGTCCGCCTGATCGCGGGCGATGCCCAGTGAGACCGGGCTGCCGCAGGCCGCCCGCACCAGCGACTCCAGC
>SYLK01000266.1 GCA_005809115.1 Planctomyces sp.
CTGCTTTCGGGGGCGATTGGATTGGTGGCGGCTGGCTGCGCATCAGCATCGCCCACGTTTCGAGGTCAAAGTCCGGAGTATGGGAATCCGTCCTGGGGTGCGTCCGGAATGCATGCTCAACAATGCCCGCCATCCGGGCATTGTCATTCCGGTGCCGGCTGCAACCTGCCGTTTCACCCCGTCCACCGCAACTTCCACACCTATTCGAAACCTGAAGGCCTGATGTATCCGGCCGAAAACACGGCACCGGCACTGTACCAGTATCCGTACTACACGCTGCGAGGTCCCACAGACTTCTTCATGAAATAAACCCGCTCCGAAGCTCCTTCGCGGCACCCGAAAAATCATCACCTGTCAGCCGGCGGACCGTGTCCGCCGGCTGCTCGTGTTTCATCGCAGGCAACACGACGGCTGAACGACTTCACCGGGGATAAACGTCTGCAGGGGCAGCAACACGGCGATAGTTGAGCGAACCTTTCACAGCAGCCACGACCGGCAGGCGGCCACCGATACGATCGAGCGACACTTCGCTCTCCTGGATCCTGCCCCCGCAGTCGAGGTGTGAGCTGCAGAACTCGCAGGTTCTGCCTGCCTGCCTGCCGGAAACCCCGCATGGTCATCACGTCTGGCCCTGTCAGGCAACGCCCTGAAGGATGCTGCGTCGATCCAAACCGTTGGATTCGAACGGGTGGCCCAGACGAGAACAGGCCTGGTCACGCAGCGACAGAGATCTGCTCAATTTACGTCGATGGCGTCGATCAGCAGATTCGAGCTGACTCTGCGTGGCGGGCGTGGCAGAGCGGCTTCCACTGCCTGCGGCACACACTCGCTGCGCGGATGTGCCACCTGATCAGAAATCATTGACGGCGTTTCGGCGGGGCTACTGGACTTCGGCCGTGAGCCAGCCGTCACTGATTCCGATCATTGTCAGCGTCATCGGCAACAGTCGATCGGCAGCTGCGTGGAGGTCAAACGATGCATCCAATTCACGCCGAATCACTCTGCGACTCAAAACCCGCCGGATCTGGTTTGCCCGTGTCACCTGCCGCACGCGATTGGTATCTTCACGGCTGGTGATTCCGATGGTACCGGGTTCGAGAATCAGCTTCTTATCAGCCAGGGTGATCCCGATCGGAATGGAAATGACCTGTTCCGGAATTTCTTCCTTGCCTTCCTGCAGGAGGCCCATTCGCAGGACGAGCACCAGTTCATTCTCGGCAAAATGAATCCGAATCGGATCGGTCTCGCTGAACAGGAACGTTGTGGGTGGTTCAGGTTCTTCAGCTGGATCTGCCGGAGGTTCAGATTTGTCGCTCTGGAGGGTGATCTTTCGCTGCAGGAGGTCGGTCAGTGATTTTTCGAGTTCGGTCACCAGCTGATCTTCGGGAATGCTGCGTCCTTGAAATCCGAGGGCATCGACGGTGTTATTCAGGACTGTTTCGTGGACCTGAACCGCCATTCCACGCGAGGACAGCAGCATGGGCGGCTGCGTTGAACCTCCCAGCAGTGAAACACCCATGGTTCTGGAGCTGACGGCGATATGGGTGTTGCTGGAACGGGTGCTGACGCTGTCCGGCCCGACACCTTTCGCATCAAGCGAGTCGAGCGTTTTCTGCAGTGTATCATTTAATTCGGCGAATTGTGCCTGTGTCTCTGTTTCGAATTTCGGCAGTGCGTCGCCGCTGAGACGCTGGGCAGTGACGGCGCGTGCCTTTGGCTGACTCTTCGCCACTTCGCGGCTGGCAATTCTGCGAGCGATTCCGCCCAGAATCGGGATTGCGTCGTATTTTGTCCTGACGCCTACGGTTGTGTTGTTGACGTTGACATTAATGCTGCCAGGAGTGCTGCTGATCTCGCGGCCGTCAAAAGTGACTGTCTTGCCAATGTCAAAGAAATGATTGCCGCGGGTGAAGACGGTGGCAGGGTCCTTTTGTGCAGTGGTGTTCGACTGCGTATTGCCGTCGACGCAGATCATGAACCGCGCGGTTGTGGGTGAAGGCCGAACATCGGCAGAGACGTTCACATGAGTCACCTGCGAACCTGTGACCCAGGCACCGAGTATACAGTCAGCGATGCGACCGGATTCCGTGCGGTAGTCGGAAATGGCGCGGGAGAGTAACGTTTCCGAGACTGTGACGTGCAGGTTATGGTTGAAATAATGCGACGTCATCACGGGCCGCAGCACATCGGCAGCTGCGGGAAAGCGGTTGCGGAGAAAACGCCATGCGCCTCTTGCCCGGTCTGCTTCGGCAGCAAGATGCAGTGTCTCATGCGCCAACAGCGACTTGACCAGCTGGTCGACATGCCGTTTCAGCTCGGCACGTGCTCCGGATTCATCTCCCGCGTGCGATCCGGCGGCGATGGCGGATTCGACGGCACCCCGATATGTGAGGATCTGAGGCCTGTTCAGAAAACGCCTCTGCTCACTGCTCACCGCAACGCCACCTGCCAGATTCGCGGACACCTGCCGCAGCACTTCGGGCGATGCCGTTCCGGATGACAGTTCTGCGACATGGAGATAAGCGTGCCAGAGTTCGCCATTGCCAATCGTATTCAGCCATGCGGCGGTTTTTTCCGCAGCAGACCGGAGCGCCGGCAGCGCGTCCGGAGCAACGCTGGTGACATCCGACACCTCGGCGGCGTTCAGGGCGCCTGTGACCAGCGAAATGCGACGCACGAGGCGGGTCTTCAGTCCGGCCAATCCCGCTTTATCCTCGGGAATGGCACTGACGATTCCGGTCAGTTCGCCGGCAGCCGCGCGGCGCGCGTCGGCTGACGCCTCAGAATCGAATACGGTCGCCAGCAGCGGTGAGATCCTGCCGGCCAGTGCCTCATCAATCCGTTCGATCGACTCCTCGGAGATATCCGCCGGCACGTTGACACCGGCATCGCCGCCGGCATCGCCGCTGGCTGCGACCGGTTCAGTTTCCTCCTGCACCGCCCGCAGAATGCTGTTCGTGAACAGCGAGGCGGAAAAAAGAGCAGCTGTCAATGACAGAACGCGAAATGCCGAATGGAGATTTCGTCGTTTGACCCGTGAGCATTCGTTGAGCATTGTTTCCTCCTCCAACCCTGTCCTGAATGACAGTCGCTGCGCGGCGTCGCCTTGAGTATCGGTCAGCCACGGCGTTTGATCCTTGAAATCCTGTATATCGATCACAACCTGACTGAACCACATCATCTCCCTGAAACTCCGGTATCAGCCAGACTGCTCAGTTTATGCTTTCGGGATCGATCACTCAATCGTCCGCAGCAGAGCGCTGTGCCGAAATCCTGGAACCGGAACAGCCGTGCCATTCGGCTGGTTCCACGCGGTGTTGCCAGCTCAGACTGCTGGTCGACTGGCTCAGACGTGCGGAATCTGACAAGATGGGCCGGGCTCGGCCAGAAACGGGGTTGTCTGGCGAGCGATGAACTGGTCTCCTTTTCCTGCTGACATTGATTTATGCGAACGACATGGCAATTTCACACCGCGGGCGAACTGGTCTTTGGTGTTCAGGCAGTCCGACAGGTGACGCCGTTGTTGGTGCGTCGCGGATTCAGGAGGATTCTGGTTGTGACGGACCGAATATTGATTGGCCACGGAATCGCGGATCAGATTGTC
>SYLK01000267.1 GCA_005809115.1 Planctomyces sp.
CATACGGGCGATTGCTGAATGTGCTGTAGGGGGTGTCATTGCATCTGCCTCCGGGACAGTTCCCCGAATACTGCTGACGCAGATTGAAGTCGCTCGGGTCATACATTGACCAGCCGGACATCCGGGATCTCAAATTGTCCGGCTGCCACGACTCGTCGCCGTCATCGTATCGCTCACTCTGCCGTGGCGGCAGCTGACGCTGCTGGTACTGAGCGGTCAACGGCCGAGGACGCAGCCACTGCCATGGCCGCGGGACTGGCAGCCCCGGCATCCCGTCCCGCAAACCCGCGGTTTTCTGTGCCGGAGAGTGCTGTCCGGAAGGCCGATTCACGCCGCCTGCCAGGGACCGTTCCGCACCAGACGCTGACGCAACACACACGCCGGCAGCCACAAAGGCTGCCCAAAGTCCGCACGCTGTCGTTTTCATGGCCTCAGACTCCGTCGTTGTCACACAACCTGTTCCAGCTGGTCCACCGTGAGTTCCCACACCGGAACCGGTGACAGCCGAGTCAGTCGATGGATGTGATCCGCAGATCAGATTTACCTTCGTTCTGACACATCACCACAACTGCGAACAGCGTGCCAGAATTTTTGGTGACAGTTCTGATCCGTCCGACTTCTGTCCGAATGCCGGTTGACCCAGGCGACGGAAGACACCGGACTGATTCGAAAAACCTGAAAATTTCAACGCCAGCTGACTCCTGCCGGATAATCCGGGAAACAACGGCAGACTTTACCGATGCCCGCAGGCGTTCCCAGATTGCGCTGGAATCGCAGAAAGCATCCCACTGACAGGTCCAGCGGAGTCCGCTGTGCCAGTCTCTGTTGTCAATCCGGAGGCGCTCGGTGATATCGGACAGATGTCACTCGCGCGGCAATGGGATTCCAGAATCATCGCGAACGACGACAGGGTGGAATCCGCCACTGCCGGCCCCCGCCAGCGCAGCGTGTGGCGGACGCCCCCGTGAAAGAAGGGACAGCGTATCAGTCCGCCAGCCTCGCAGATGCCACAAGACGAATCAGTTCCGCGAACGTCGCCACTTCAAGTCGGGTCATTGCGTTGGCGCGATGCTTCTCCACGGTCTTCTCGCTGATGTTCAGCTGCTGAGATATCTGCCGATTCGTGGCGCCATCATACAGCCGATCCACAACTTCCAGCTCCCTCGGCGAAAGTCTCTTCAGGATCCCCGCCGCCTGCACTGCCGCACCCCGCGCGACAGCTCCGGAGTTCCATTCCGTCCGTGCTCTCAGAAAAACGAGCCGTCCCGCTGAACCGCCGTTCTGGTCCGGTACGTCGTACAGCCAGGCATCCAGGCTCCCGAATCGGAGGATGGCACCTCCCATGTCTGTCGTCCGATAGACCGTCCTTGTGAATTCCGCCAGGGGAGGAAGCTGGTCGCGGTACAAGCCGCCAGCACGGATCTCCGGAGAGCTGCGGGCCGAGAGCAGACCAATGCCGGCGACAGCCAGTGCCTCAGGAATTTCCCAGACATCAAAGAACGGCTGCGAACACGCTGTCAGCCGAGGTTCAGACAGTGCCACAAGACACCACAAGTCGTCGGTATGTTTCGCGAGAGCCCTGAGAAGTGGCACCTGGTATCCCCGACGTTCCTGCTGCGGTTCCTGTGTTACGCTGAGCGTCATCATGCGGCCGTTCCACTGAATTTTCAGGTATTCTGCAGCAGCAACACATTCACTGCTGCCGGAAAACGGATGCTTCCGCGAGCCGTCTTCAGCAGGCCTGTGACAAATTCACTCGCATCACGCCTGCTGTGCGGCTGGCACTGCGATCCGCCGGCGTCTGGCCAGAAACGGCTGACTTGCCGGACCTCCCGCGGTGGCCCGCGATCGCACTGAAGCGATTCCGGCATCAGCAAACACAATGCCGAACTCGCTAAATCACGTTTTGCCGGTATTTTCGGGCGATTTCAGCGGACTCTTCCCGTCGGACGACAAATGAAGTCTTGCAAAAGACCCGCGACAGTTGCAGAATCGAACAGCACACCGGTCGGTTCATGACGCTCGAGGCGTTTGCTGCTGTCCCGTGATTCACAGACCCGTGATTCACAGACCCGCGGGTCAGCCGGCAGCATCAGCATCAGCGGCAGGCATCAGGCCCGCGCACGATCGCGATGAGAAACTGGTGGTGTTCTTTTTTCGTGCGTCACGTTCCGTGTGCGCCGCTCAGCTGATATTTTTTCGGGCACTGCCTTAAACTCACCAGGATTCCAGTTTCATGCTTGCCCAACTCATCCCGGAATCCGCCGGACCACCTGTGACCCTGAACCGCCCGATTACCGTGATCGGACGAAGTTCAAAATGCTGCGATCTCGTGATCGACCAGACCAGCATTTCGAAAATGCACTGCATTCTGGTCAAGACAGACGGACTGATTTACATGCGGGACCTCGGCAGCACAAACGGCACCCGGGTCAACGGTCAGCGAGTCATCCGCGGAGCGCTGCTTCCGGGAGATCAGCTGTCCTTCGCCGGAGTCACATTTCGCGTCCATCTGGGCCCGGATCGACCGCAGACCAGCAAGACACCGGACGGTGTCAACGTCCCGGAGGGTGTCACCGAGGAAGTCCCCGTGATCGCGGATGACTCCCTGCCAGAGATTGGCCTGAAGCCTCTCGGACAGAAAGAACGGGACTCGACGGCACGTGGCAAAAGGCGCGATCTGGACGACTCGGATATCCTGCTGCCCGACTGAAACTCTGTCACCAGTGCCTGGCGCGGGCTTCGCCCGCAACCCAGGGTGATGATTCGCGGCCACGAATGCCCATGGAACTCAGCTCAGGATCTGCAAAAGGGGCTCGCGGAACATTTCCGGAAGTTTTCACATCGCAGGGTTCGCGGTACGGTTCCGTAAGTGAACGAGAACCACGATATTCGTCCCGGTGACGATGTGCTGATCAGATTGATCCAGAATTCTGAGGTACTCGTCTTCCAGAATCGGCAGACAAATGGTGGGACTCATCCGGTGCGGCCCGTCGGCCAATCCTGCGGCCGTGATTTCCCGCCTTGTTTTGCAACAAGGTGAAACATGGCCGCTCGTCCGGCTTGTCGTTCGTGATTTCCCCCAGCAGCAGTGTCTGGCTCGTTCCATCCGTGATGTCGCCGAACCGAGTACTGGAAATGTTGTACATCACACCGTCACCCGTGCAGGTCAGCTCGTCGCGCAGTCCGGGTGCCAGAGAACTGCGGCTGTCTGAAAGCCCCGCATAGTTGATCGACGTCGTGTAGAAGACGCCGCCCGCCCGATCGTGCCCGCCCCAGAACCGGATGTCAAACGGATCACTCGGACACTTGAAAACCGGGACACGAGTCAGACACAGAGGAGCATTCCTCACACTGTAACGCCCACCCGTGCCATTGACTCCTCGCTCGATCCACCACAACGTGTCCGTCAGATCAAACTGCTGGTACAGCGCCTGCTGCTCAATCATCGGCAGGATGAACACCGGCCAGCCCACACCAATCTTGAAACCCGGTTCCAGAGGTGAACCCGCAACCGTCCCGCCCAGCATCACTCCGTATGGCAGCACACGGTGCGCGTCATGGTAGTTGTGAAGCGCCAGACTCAGTTGCCGGATATGACTCAGACATTCCGTTCGCCTCGCGGACTCGCGCGCTGCGCTCGCTGCA
>SYLK01000268.1 GCA_005809115.1 Planctomyces sp.
GTCGGTCTGCGATTATCCTTTCGGAACACTGCTCGTGCCGGAGGAATCCGCCCCCTCGGCACGTGCTGGAAACTCCTCGGAGGGCAACCCCGCCATGCATTTCGGTTCGTCAACCGTGGGCGGGGAGGCACCCTTGAGCGTGTTTCATGCCGATTTCCGGACGGTTCGGATATTCCACAGTCTGGTGGACCAAGCTGACTTGCGCAATGTCCACTCCGGCCCGCGCCGACTCACGGAGACATGCTGATGCAGCGATTGTCAGAACTGAATCCGAGACTTCTGGAAGACATCCGTCAGGACACAGACCTGATGGATGAAGCGGCTGCCGCCATCAGGGGAAAACGGCCCTACTCGGCTTCGGAAGGGGCCGGGCTGGAGACGGCAGAGCTGCGCCAGGCTTTCAACGACTTTACCGACTCGGGCGCCGTTTCCGCCGAGTTGGACAACGCAGCCACGGCCGAAGCGATCATCCTCAGAGTCGGAAGACCATCGTTCATCATCCGCAACGACACCTGCTAGATTCCGATTGATCAACGAGTCTGGGCTGACCGGCTGAAGCCGACGCGAGGATCTCTGGAGGCGGCAATCAAGTCCGTCGGGCGGGTCGAACTGCAGGGCCACGAGACGTTTCCGTGGGTCGGAACAGCTTGGCTCGTGGCACGGGACATCATCGTCACGAACCGGCACGTGGCGCAGGAATCTGCCAGTGCCGCCGGACGTGAGTTCGTATTTCGGCCCGGCATCGACTGGCAACCGATTCGGGTGAGTATCGATTTCCGGGAGGAATTCCGCGTGGCAGCGGAAGCGGCGGTGGCGATTGATCGCGTGCTGTACATGGGCCTCAATGGTGCTGGGCAGCCCGATATCGCGATCCTGAAACTCAGTGCTTCGGTTGATCAGACGCCTGTCCCGATGGCATCCGGCAGCGCGCCAGTCGGGGAATTTGTTGCCGTAGTCGGGTATCCGGCTCGCGATGACCGCCGCAATGACCCTGCCGCAGCCCGAAACATCTTTCGGGATATCTACGAAAAAAAACGACTGGCTCCGGGCAAGCTGATCAACAGCGATCGGACCGATGCCATTGTCCTGCGGCACGATCGTTCCACGCTCGGCGGAAACTCCGGTTCCGTAGTCCTGGACGTCACCTCCGGGATGGCGATCGGCCTGCATTTCGGGGGCAGGTTTGAAACCTCGAACTACGCCGTCCGGGTCGAGGTCATCCGCAGAATTCTCGCCGGTGTCTGGCGGACATCCGTCTTCCGCTCTGGCCTGGCCGAGGCACAGAACTCCGCCGCCGACTATGCCGACCGCCCCGGCTACCAGCCTGACTTTCCGGGTGACAGCGATGACTCTTTCCTCCCTCTGCCCGTGGTCGCCGGACGGCGTGTCAGAGACATCCTGCGGCAGACATCTGTCCCTCATCAAGGTTCGACGGAACTGAAGTACATGCACTTCTCTATTGGAATGAGTACGTCTCGCCGGATGCCTTACTTCACCGCGGTCAACATTGACGGTGAGTCCCTGCAGCGGCCGCGACGAAAAAATGACGCGTGGCAGTTCGACCCGCAGATTCCGCAGACGGCGCAGCTGGGAAACCGTCTCAACGCCGGAAACAATCTCGACCGCGGCCATCAGGTTCGCCGTCTCGATCCGATGTGGGGCTAAACAGCAGACGCGCTTCTGGCCCAGGAAGACACATTTCACTTCACCCACAGCTGTCTGCAGCAGGCGATTCCGAATCAGGGAACAACGCAATGGGCAGGCCTCGAGGACTATATTCTCGACAACACGGACCAGCGCAATCTGAAAGTCAGCGTTTTTACCGGGCCGGTGTTGAACGACAGCGGCGTCAGTTATCGCGGCAGCCTGATCCCGCAGGAATACAGGAAAGTAGTCGCCAGGATTCGCGACGACGGAACTTTATCGGCGACCGGCTATGTGCTCAGTCAGGGGCAGTTTCTGGGAGATATCGAGTTTGCGTTTGGGCCTCAACGGACCTTTCAGGTTCCGCTTCGCAGGATTGAGGAGCTGACGGAGCTCTTGTTCGGGACACAATTCGAGGCCGATCCGATCGGGCACACTGAGGCATTCGACAGCGCCATCGAAATCGATGCGTTCGAGCGAATCGTACTGTGATGAAGATGACAGTGTTCCAGGTTTCCGCAGCGCCGCACTGGAACGTTTGTGTTGAGGACAGTGACATGTTTACTGAACGCCTGCTGACTGGTTCTGGTTCCGTGCCGTCAGGAATTCGGACCGTCCTGCTGCACACGGTGCTGCTGATTTCCGTCTGTGGATGCGGCACGCCGATGAAGGAACCAGTGGCCGACGACGAGGCCCACCGACGAGCCCTCGCGGAGGGCATCTCCATCGAACGAGCGGCCGACTCGTATTATTATCCCGCAAAGAAGGAAGATTACTTTGCGGGCATGGATGCGATCAGCCGTTCGGACGTCCCTCATCAGCTGATCGACGTCGAGCTGATGGCTGGCAGATCGCCGAACGAGATCCTGGCATCGTCTGTACCGAAGGATCCTCATCTGAGTGAGAATGAGTTCTTTGGCAGAAATACCTGGATGATCTGGTGTGCCGGAAATGAAGGCTTCTGGGACGATCTGACTCGTGCCGAGCTGGGCTTCATTGACCTGCTGAAACTTCTCGATTCCCGCCGCCGAACCCGGCGATTCCATGATGCCGGAATGATCAATGAACCCGCAATGCGACAGTCTCGCATGCAGGAGGCTGACGAGTTTGATCTCTGGCTGGATCAGCCGGCTGACGAGTCCCTGCGGAGATGGCGAAAAGCGTACCTGAAGAAAACGTTTGACCAGATCGCGAAAGGGACTCATAAGTCTCAACGGGGGCTTGCCGTATATCGCGGCGATGCGGGAGTCAGGGCTGATGACACCGGCTACGATTCGCCGGAGGAATACCCTGAGGCAGCCGACAGGGTCTATCCCGCAGGCGCTTCAGTCTCCGGCGCGGAGCAAGTGACAAATGCGGAAGGCTGCGCGGCGACGGAAAGCGACCCTGCGACAGCGCCGGCAGGTTCCACCGGATCGGCCCTCAGGATCCCACCGCCCGATATCTACGGGTTGTCCAGTGGCGTTGTCGGTCTGCGGTTGTTCCCCAATCCGTATTTTACAGAGAGAGCACGGGCGAAGTGGAAAGCTGCACAATACTACGACGACGAATCCTATTATCGGGACCCCGGCCTGATTCGGCCGTTTCGTGTCGGAATGAGTTGTGCGTTCTGTCATGGGTCATGGCACCCCTTGAATCCTCCTTCGGACATGACGAATCCTCAGTGGGCAAATATCTCCGGCAATATCGGCGCACAGTACCTTCGTCCACGAGCGACGTTTTCCAACGTGCTGCCGCAGGACAATTTTGTTTATCATCTGCTGGACAGTCAGCCTCCTGGAACGATCGACACGTCGCTGATTGCATCGGACAACCTCAATAATCCAAACGCAATGAATCCGGTCTTCCGACTTCCCGAGAGAGCTCTCATGTCGTTTCGCAATCCGCCGGAGTCGCTGTCGAAAGCCAGTGCCCGACTACCTTCCATCTGGGGAAGTCCTGGCGAAGAATCTGCAGCAGACGCAGTCGACCCAGTTCCGGAACAATGGAGCAGAGTCTTTGCCGCCTATGGACTGCGCGACGAACTGAAGGCGTCCAATGCTCCTGAGCGCTATGTTCCGCGAGTGCTCTTCGACGGGGCAGATTCCATCGGAGCGTATGGTTCGCTTGCTCGCGTTTACCTCAATATCGGCAGCTACTGGGAACGCTGGAATCAGATTCATCAGCGAGTTCTGGGTCTGACGCCGCAGGAACCCTTCGCCCTGGAAGACTGCGAGCAGCATTCTGTGTATTGGCATGCCTCGGCCCGCCGGGTTGGGCCGCTGCGGGATTATTTCCTGAAAGTCTCTGCCGCCATGCCGCTGCTGGCCACCAGGGGGGGTGTCGACCGTCTGGTCCTTCCGCCTCAGAAAAGTGCCGTTGCGGCAGAAACGACGGCGGCCAACATGGCAGCAGAAACGACAGTCTCCACGGCAGGTCAGGCGCCAGCGAAAGAAACGATCACGAGCCCGGTGCAGACCCCCCCGCCGACTCAGAATCCGGTCACATCCGTCGCTGTCGGCAGACTGAGGCATGGTCGGAGGGTATTCGCTCAGAACTGCATTGTCTGTCACTCGAGCATTCAGCCGGAGAGCAGCGAATTTGCGATCTTCGGGATGAAATCCAGCGATGATCAGGACCGTGTGGCACATCGCCGGAAGTACGCCGACCTTGCCACACAGCGACTGGAATTGCGGAACATGTGGGCGAAGAATGACGAACACTGGGATCATGATCCCGGTCAGTGGCTTCAGAACCCTGATTACCAGCAATGGGCTTCCGAGGTTGTCGAGCAGCAGGCATTCTGGCTGAACAATTTTCTTTCCACTGACTATCGGATCCCGGTCACTCTGGTCAGGACGAATGCGTCACGGGCCATGGCGACGAATGCCATGTCGGGTCATATGTGGGAGGACTTCAGTTCTGAATCCTACCGCCGTCTGCCGTCGCCCGGAGAGATTGAGTTCTTCAATCCTTATCTGGGCAAAGATGGCGGAATGGATACGTTTTCTCCCCGGCACAGGACCCCGGAAGGCGCGCCGGAAAGGGGCGGCGGGCCGGGCTATTACCGTGTTCCCACACTGGTGTCGATCTGGGCCACGGCTCCATACCTGCACAACAACAGTGTGGGCCTGTTCAACAATGACCCGTCGGTGAAGGGCCGTCTGGAAGCCTTCGACGACGGAATCCGCAAGCTGCTCTGGCCTGAGCGTCGCCTGGAGAGCTCCAGCTACAACGAAGCGACAGCAGAACGACTGCAGCGTGACCATGGGCTGATCTGGCGAACTCCTCAGGAAACGTATCTCGTCGTGGCTGCTAAAAATGTCCCTGAAATTGCTCGCCGGATCCCGTGGGTGTCGCGTCTGCGTGAACGGTTTCCATGGCTGGACGACATCAATCCGCTGTGGCTTCCCGGTGCCATTCTGTTTTTCACGGCATGGCTGCTGCTGGCCGTCAACGGCGAAACGCTAAGGAGATGCGCAGGACTTTTCCTCCTGGGACTTGGGTTGATTGCCGCTGCTTTGTTCTTCTTCGCCGCAGGATCTCCGGACAATCGGTGGCTGGTCTGGGTCAACACAATCCGGCCGGTGCGACTCGTGCTGTTTCCGCTGTTCTTCGGAGGTATTGTGCTGCTGTTGCCCTTGTCGAAGAAGTGGGGGCGCTGGACCGGCTATGCAACGATCGGTGTTTCGCTGCTGCTCAGTGGTATCGTGTA
>SYLK01000269.1 GCA_005809115.1 Planctomyces sp.
GACGGTCCTCTCTGCTCTCGGGCTCAACGAACCCGCCAGCGCTAGAACCGCCAGTGTCCTGTCCCTTATCGACGATGATCATCTCTGGCTGAGTCCGCGACTGGCGAAGCTTTACGGTGTCGAGGGTTATAACGGTCTGGGCGAATTCGTGCAGGTGAAACTGCCCGAGGGCAGTCCGCATGGGGGCGTGCTCACGCAGGCTCTGATCATGAAGATGAACTCCGACGGGGCCGACTCGCATCCGATACGGCGAGGCACCTGGGTACTGGAGCGAATTCTTTTCGATCCACCGCCGCCTCCACCGAAAGTGACACCTCTGAAGGAACAGGGCCTGATCAAAGCGAAGTCACTGCGGGAACGAATCGCGGAGCATGCACAGACGAGTTCCTCCTGCGTGAACTGCCATCTGCGGATTGATCCATTTGGTCTGGCGTTTGAGAACTTCGACGCTGTTGGAGCCTGGCGTGACACGGTGCAGACGGGAGATCAGCAGCAGCCCGTGGAATTGTCACTGAAGCTCGCCGACGGCGCCGTCATCGACAGCCCGGACGATCTGAAGACTTACATTCTGACCCGGCGAATCGACGCGTTTTCGCGCGGGTTCGTGGAGAGCCTCCTGCAGTACGCGGCAGGCCGCCGACTCGACCTGCTGGACGACGAGTCGGTGGAGCGGGCGCAGCGGGCGTTCGTCGCTGCGAACTACGATTTTAAAGTGCTCGTGCAGGCGGTGGCCGCCTCCGAGTCGTTCCGTGGCATGTCCGAGTAATTCCTGAGTCCCTGGAG
Source organism: Planctomyces sp. (assembly GCA_005809115.1). Lineage (GTDB taxonomy): Bacteria > Planctomycetota > Planctomycetia > Planctomycetales > Planctomycetaceae > F1-80-MAGs062. Next base: position 784 of record SYLK01000269.1, read on the forward strand.
AAATGTCATGAAGGTGATCAGCCGCAAGGCGTTTCTGGTCGGATCGGGCGCGACGCTCGCGCTGCCCTTCTTCGCGTCGCTCGAGAAACTCGCCGTGGCCGCCCCCGGAGCGGCGGAGAAGGCGCGGCGGTTCTGTTCGGTCTTCTTTCCCTTCGGCGTCTCGGTGCCGGCAAAAAGCGACGACCCGAAGAACACGGACTACCAGAACTATCACTGGTTTCCGGACGGTGACGGGGGCCGAGAATACCAGCTCAGCCGTTCGCTTGAGCCTCTCGCGGAATTCAGACAGGACGTCACGATCCTCTCGGGTTTGTCCCATCCGCACTATCGCGAGATCGCGACCGGTCATCGCAACGGCGGGCTGTTCCTCAACGGCGCCAACATCGTCCGAGGCAGCGCGAACTCGGTCAGCCTCGACCAGCTGATCGCATCGCACCTCGAAGGCACGACGAGGTTCCCGTCGCTGACGCTGTCATCGGGGGGAGGCGTGGGCGTGCCGTTGATGGCGCAGACGATTTCGGTCGATCGCCACGGCAAGTTCGTCCCCGCGCTCTCGGAGCCACGGCAGATCTTTAACCGCCTGTTCGGCGTCGATGAGGTCGGGCCAGCTGGCCTGCGTCCGCGCCGCAGCGTGCTCGACGTCACGAAGGAGAGCGCAGACTCCCTGCTGCTCCGGCTCAATCCCGACGATCGGCGAGCGTTCGAGGACTACCGCCAGTCGATCCGGGAGCTGGAGCATGACCTTGATCGGGCCGAGGAGTGGGCGGCCGTTCCGCGGCCAACAGTCGATCAGACGGCGGTGAACCTCGACGGATTCGCGAAGCAGGGCGCGCAAAGCTATCTCGATTCGATGTTCGAGCTGATGTATCTCGCGCTCAAGACCGACTCCACCCGCGTCGTAACCTATCAGATCGCCTGCGAAGGCACATGCATCGGGGACTCGTTCCCGGCCGCACTCGGACTGCCGACGCATCACAACCTGAGCCATTCGACCCGCAGCGAAGGTGGTTATGCTCGCTGGGCGCAGTACGACCGCTTCCTCGTCGAGCAGCTGCAGAAGTTCCTCGTCAAGCTGCGGAACACTCCCGACGGCGACGGGACGCTGCTCGACAGCACCGTCACGCTGTTCGGTTCCGGAACGAGCGACACCCACATCCACAAGAACTACCCGCTTGTAGTCGCAGGGGGAGGGAGCCTGGGGCTGGCCCACGGACAGTATCTGAAGTACCAGGAAGAAAGGCCGATGAACGACCTGCTCCTGACCATCGCCCATCGGTTCGGCATCGATCGCGGCTCGTTCGGTGACAGCAGCGGGGAAATCCACGAAATCGCCCATGCCTGATGAAATAAGAAACGCTCCGGTCAGTACGATGTGTCTCCCGGTCAAAGTGCATTGACGTGCAACCTGTCGTTGCTGCGGACCGGAGTTACCCAGACAAAGCAGGCGATTCAAGAGTGTGGTAGCGCAAATACCACAAGGACTGCAGGGCATGTGCTCACCGGCAATGGGGTGTCGAAATAAGGCACCAACATGAAGTTCCGTAAGCCGCCGGTGGTTGAGGTCTGGATCTCGGTCGACTTTGATCCGAATGAGAAAAAGCGAGAACCGCTGGATGCTCAGAGAGTCGAAGACTATCGACAACGCGTGAGATCTGAGTTCCCTAAACGTGAGTCGTTACATGCAACGACATTCACATTCGAAGAAAAGTCGGCCACGGAATTGCTGAGAGTGACTGACAAGGATGTCCGCCTGAAATCCGTCTGCCTCTGGAACCACGACCGGTCAAGATTGATACAGATTGATGACGACCAGTTTGCGTTCCATGTTCTGAAGACTCCGGCCGAAACACCGAGTTTCAGCAGAGTCCGCGCGGCTGCACAGCCAAATCCGGAGAAATACGTGCAGGTATTTCTGCCGCAGCAGATTCGCCATGCCACACTGCACTATCTTGACATCGTCGAGATTCCCCGACCTGCAGGCGGTTGACCTTCCCGAAGATCCGTTCGGACCGATCACTGCGCTGAACCATCAATTCCAGGTCATGTGTCCAGTCGATGAGGGGCCCCTGTTTTTCTGCTTGCAGAACCTGCCTTCATTGCCGAA
>SYLK01000270.1 GCA_005809115.1 Planctomyces sp.
GATTGTGATTCGCGTGGGATTCAGAATCCCGGATGACGCGATCCAGTCGTCCGCCGCGCCATCCGCCAGAGATGTGTGCTGCCGGAACCAGGTCGGCGACCCCTCAATCGACAGACCCACGTCGGGTGTCGCTCCCGTCCGGTTCGGATACCCCAGCCAGAAGGTACCGTCGGCGGCGAAACGATCGCCCGGTGCCCCGAAATTGATTCCAAGTTTTTCGATCGCTGCCCCGGTCGCTTCCAGCTTCAGCGCGCTGTACGACCAGATTTCCGCCTGCGGCAGATGCACCAGCGCCAGCGATGTGAACAACGGATATCCGCAGATGCAGCCTTCGGCAAAATTCGGAGAATTCAGGACTCCGTTGGCCGGAATCAGACTGTTCCGGCAGCCGGGTCTGTAGCCCTCCAGACGACTCGTCGTGGCATCCTCGATATTGCAGAACCCGGCCGTATCCGCCCGGAATGTCATCATGTGTGGATTCGCGATGGCGTAGTTGCAGTGATGGCCCGATTTGGTGAATTCCCAGGAGACCTCTTTCCCGGTGATCGGGTGCGGCCGCTGGATCGGAATTCCCGACTGAATACTGTAGGCCTTGCCGGGCCCCCGCTGATCCAGAATCTGATCCTTCCAGAGGATGATCTTGTCCCACAGATTCTCCGGGTGGCCCAGAAAGCCCTCAGCACTGGAATCCTTGCGCCACAGCTGATATCCGTCGCCCCCGAAATGCGCAGCCATTCCCTGCTGGTTGCACGTCATCAGAATGTTGTGCTCCCGGGAAAACGAGAGCCATGTCACCGTCATTTCCGTGGGAACTCGCCACAGTTCCTTCCCGGTACTCAGGTCCAGAGCCACCAGCGATTTCTTTTCAGCAGCTTTCGGAACCAGCCCCTTCCGCTTCCAGTCGCGATAAAAGTCTTCCAGCGCTCCGTCAAAGCAGAACACCCTGTCCCCGCTCACCGCATGGACGGGAAAAGAGAACTCGGCCTTGTGACGCCACCTGGGTTCGCCCGAGTAGCGATTCAGCGCCACCAGCTCGACGGCCTGCAGCCCGAGTTTTTCCGTTTCGCGAAACAGTTCCGCCAGCAGCAGGTCGCCTTCGACCCGGACGCGGCCCCACTGATCCGCGGCATCCGGAAATCGAAACTCAGCCAGCGTCCTGCCCGTGGCCGGATCAAGACGCACACAGCGGTCGACCAGCACAAGGTAAATTCCGTCGTCCACAACCAGAAAATGGAACCCTGCGATCTGGTCCTCGAAGTCGTTGCCCCGTCGGCCCGGCCGATAGGTCGTGCGATCTTCCAGCGGGATCTGCCACAGAATTCGACCAGTATAGACGTCGGTTGCGGTCAGCTTCCCCGGCCCCTGCACGAACATTCGGCCGCCAACGACTGCCAGGCTGGGCCCCCAGAAGTGGCGGTTGTAGTAGAGTTCGCCGCTCGAAGACGGTCCGCCAAACCACAACACTCCCAGAGGCGCCCTGACCAGCGCGTCCTGAGACATCAGGGTATTCGAGGGATCTCCGTACTCGTGGGTCCAGTCCGCAGATCCCGGCAGACTTCCGGCGCGAATGACCTGGCTGTGATCGCCGCTGCGCCGCAGCTGAGCGCCCGCCAGGTCCGCCGTCAGCACGGCCTGCTCCATGCGGCTGTGCTCAGCTTCGGACAGGGGAAAGTGCCATGTACCACCGTAGGGCCGAGTGCACTGATAGAGCGAACTGAGGAACGTCGCATCGGTCACTGCGGCTTCAGGCAATTTCTCAGCCAGAACCAGGCTGGCAAAATACGGTGGCAGTGACAGACTGGAAATGTCGCCAGCGACGCCCGTCACCCGGGTTCCGTACATTCCGTACTGGTCCAGTCGTGACCGCAGCGATGCGATGCTGGCGGGGTTTCGGTCCGTGACGACGATCTGCAGACTTGACTGCCGCACCAGTTCGTCGATCAGACCGCCGGATCCGACACCCACCACCAGACAGTAGCCGTCGCGTACTCCGGTCGACTCCAGAATCTTCGCTGTTTTCTCAGCCCAGGCAGTGTTCTGCGGCAGAGGTTCCGGGGCCGCAGCGCGAACGTCAGCGCTATTGGCGGCAGATGACCCCGCAGCTGCGCCAAAACAGTCGATTCGACCCTCGCGGGTGACGATGTACAGTCGACCGTCGGCTGCCAGCATCGTCCGAGGCGTTCCGCTGATCTCGGCCTGCCATGTGACGGTCGGCTGCGTTGTGACCGCTGGCTGATCGCCGCGGTCGTGGAGGTCAATGGCGAACACATGCTGATCCTGATGCCCGAACAGCCGCGGCCCGGCCTTGAGATCAATCGCCAGTGGATGAGCCGGCAGCCAGTTTTCGTCGCTGGCCTCCGGCGGCAGCGTCCGGAGAAGGTTGTTGGGGATCGTCCACAGTGCTTTGAGTTCCAGATGTGTCACGTCGTTGCCGCGGCGGTCTTTAGTGACAACCGGCGTGGCGTCCCTGAGGCTGTATGCCTGAGCGCTGCCATCTTTACCGAAGTAGACGGCATCGGGCGTCAGCGCCGGGGATGCGGCCTGCAGCGGGATGGTCTGCCCCGCGACAACGTCGAGACTCATTCCGCCATGAAACAGAAACCGGCCCATGCCGGAGACATGGTAATTCGTGGAACCGTGTGTGCTGTAGGCCGGGACTCGGACAGCACCGGAGACCAGATCCTTCAGCATCACATTCGAGCGACCACAGGGGATGCACAGTCCGGCATCGGTCGCGGCGAGATACCCCTGGGGAGTAATTTTTTCCAGGGTCTCGATCGTCAGTCCCGGAAGCCCGGAATCACGAATGGAACGGGGATTCCCGGCATCGTCCGGCGCCGCAGCGGACGCGGCGCCGCTTGCCTCGAAACTGCAGAGGAACGTGCCTTCGAACGGCCAGACACCGGCGGTGAACCAGATTCGGCCGTCACGCAGCACGGCACCGCCACGAACCGGCCACAACGACGTCAGGCGTCCGTTGCCAAGGACACGGCGTTCATTGGGAGCCACGCGGAATTTCCAGATGACTTGCCCGGTGCGCTGATCGAGGCAATAAAAGCAGCCATCGTCCGCCCCGAAATACAGCAGACCGGCGGCAGCCACAGGAGCGAACCGGACCGGACCACCAGCGATGAATCGCCATCGCTCCCGGCCCGTTGCAGCATCACAGGCCGTGACGGAATCATTGCGCGACGACGCGATAAATATCAGACCGCCGGAGACGATCGGTTCGTAACCGCCGTCGTAGTGCAGCCGCTGGTCTTCCTGCCACGCCGCAGTCAGCGCGGGCAGCTGCAGCGACCAGATCAGAGACAGCTGATCGGGCAGGGCTTCGTCAGTGGTCGCACTGCGATTGGCGTCGTGCCGCCACATGGGCCAGTCGGCACCGGAAGCAGGCGAAATGAACGACAGGCTGACCAGAAGAGCGAATCGGAACAGAGCTGGACGTCGGCCATCAGACATCAGACGCACCTCCGGCGACGGGGACAACAGTTGCATTCATTCCTGACGGAATCCGGGCGACAGTCTGCCCGCAGACTTTCTGGAGGATAGCAATGCGGAGTCACCCCGGGAACACTGCCCCCGAAAGATCCATCCAGAGTTCTGAGAACCCCTGACAAAACCTGCGTGAGCGGCCGACCTGCGGCGTCATCGCTCCTCGACGACATGTGTCGCC
>SYLK01000024.1 GCA_005809115.1 Planctomyces sp.
CTCGCTCCGAGGAATGACCTCCTGCCTGCCGCCCTGCACCCGGAGAACCAGTCGCTGCGGACTGTCTTCAGCCAGCAGGCCATTGATCACCCGCCCGCCTCTTGTCAGGACAGTATAGGAGCGGTACCCGGAGCCGATCACCAGATTCGGATCGAACACGTTTGACAGGAGCTGCTGATAGTCATTCCGCCCGTTACGAGTGAGATCCGGCCCCACTTCGGCTCCTTCACCGTACAGCTTGTGGCACTGCCCGCAGACCTTTTTGTAGACCAGTGCGCCCGCGATCGGATCGCCGCGATGATCGCGGAGCCAGGATTTCATTTCAACCACGACTCGTTCACGATCCGGACTGCGACCATCCCGAAGGTCGCCCCAATGTTCCTGCAGCAGTCGAGTCAGCGCGTCGTCCCGAAACTCGTGCAGGCGACGAGCCTGATTGACATTGATCACGTCCGCTCGGATTTTCCTGTCACCGATCGTCGCCAGCAGCAGCTTTGCCCAGTTGGCGCGCTGCGTCAGCAGTTCGACGGCCTTCGGCTGTACATCCGGCGCCAGTCCGTCGTAACTGGCAATGATCTGCGTTCCGAGCGCTGCATCTTCCAGCCGACCAGCGGTCTGCAGCACCTGGGACTTGATCTCCGAGGACTCTGTCTGCGACCTCAGGATCGTTCCGATATTGTCGACCACGTCCCGGTCTCCGGCAGCAATCAGGGCACCGATGACCGCCATGCGTCGTTCCGGCGATTCCCTGATATCCCGTACCACAGTCCGGGCCATCGTCACAGCCGAGGGATCATTCCAGCTTAATGCCAGCAGTGACGACTCCCACCTGAGCGGGTGCGATGAATTCGGCGCGAACACGTCCGTCAGCGCATCCGAAGCTGCCGACTTCACCTGTTCCAGGTGAACTGGAGTGAGTTCGCCGGACTGAACCTTCCGGGTGAGAACGGACAGGATGCGTCTGCCGAGAATGGCGTCGTGTCGGTTGATCAGCTCATCCAGCGCAGCAGACAGGTCCTCCGCGTTCAGGTCCGGTTGTGACAGCATCCACTCGATGATCCGCGGAGCAAGTTCCTGTCCGGCCGTCGTCTTCATGGCATCGGATGCACGAAGCACTGCCAGGGCGGTGCGCGGATTCGCTGCCAGCCATGATTTCAGGGCCTGCCAGACGATTCTGGCCAGATGCAGATCCTCGGGGGATTTCCGGAGCGAGTTGGCCAGTGCGTCCACGAGATCGTCGCGGTGCGGGTTTCGCCCGGCGGATTTTCCGATCGCGATGGCGCCTTGAAGTCGCACAGCCGGATGATCGTCATTCAATGCGCTGATGAGCAGTGACCAGTCCTGCGAGTCCGCCATCCGGCCTTTGTCCGGCGCATCAAATGCGTAATCCCCGAAGGCCCGAACGGCCCACGCCCGTCGAAACGAGTCGCGGTGCCGGAACAGCCGAGACGGCAGTTCCCGGCGCCCGTCGAGGCGTTCCATCGAACACCCGGTCAGCGAAAACAGGAGATGCCGGCTGAGCAACACCGGCAGCTCCGCATCCGAATGCAGCAGCTGCTGACTCAGCCGGTCCAGTATCGCGTCCGAGTTCCGTTCCTGCAGAATCCGCTGTGCCGTTTCGCGCATCCAGACGTTCGAATCGCCCAGCTTTTCGAGGAGCTGATCATCAGATGCGGCGGCGAGGTCGAAACCGGGGCCTGTGTTGCGCCGTGCCGCCTTTGCTCCGCCGCTGGTTGTACCTGCGTCGCCCGTGTATCGGACGCGGTAAAGCCGGCCCTTCAGCCGGTCTATCTCTGCCGGATCCCGATTGGCGTCCTGATAACAGTGGTAGCGGTCATACCAGTCGAGAATCCACAGGCAGCCGTCCGGCCCCGTTTTCTGTACGACTGGCATAAACCATGCGTCGTTGGCCACAAGGAAATCCGGATCGCCGAATCCTCGGTACGTTGAACCGTTTCGCTCGATCCGGTCGACATTGATGCATCCGCCATGAATGTTGCCCATGTACAGCCGGCGACGGAATTTTTCCGGATACGCGTCACTGTCGAACCAGGTGATTCCGCAATAGGCGGCCTTCTGGTGCTTGTGTTCCACGATGGATTCCATCTTCCACGTGTGCGGCGGATATGGCCCGCCCTGGCGATGATAGGAGCCGGTCTCGACAATGTGCCAGAGATGATCGATCACGCAGGCCGAGACGAATGCGTCCCCTTCATCGTTGAACGCGATGCCCCACGGATTGCTGGTGCCCTCGGCGAATACCTGAAATTCCCGCGTTCGCGGGTGGATGCGAAACATTGCGCAGGTGAGTGGCCAGCCCGGATGATCGGCTCGGAAGTGCGGACTGCTTTCGGGATACCTGACATGGCTGTGATTGAAGACTCCATTCAGCCCGTACAACCACCCGTCCGGCCCCCAGGTCAGTGAATTCGGGAGTTCATGCGTGTCCGTTCTGCCGAATCCCGTCACGACGACCTGTGGCTCCCCGTCAGGTTTCCCGTCGCGGTCGCTGTCCGGCACGAACAGGATGTCCGGAGAGTTGGCAACCCAGACACCACCATGCCCGACGGCAATTCCCGAGGGGATGTTGAGTCCTTCCAGAAACGTCGTGTACCGATCCATGGCTCCATCGCCGTCGGTATCCTCGAGTATCTTCACGCGGTCCCGGCCGGGGCCGGCTTCCTTTCGGGGATACTCCAGTGATTCCGTCACCCAGACCCGCCCCTTTTCATCAATCGTCATCGCCACGGGATTGACGATGTGCGGTTCCGCCGCGACGAGTTCGACGACGAATCCTTCCGGCACCGTCATCATCCGTGCAGCCGTGACCGCGTCCCGCGGTTCGTTGGGTGGCTGGTCCTGAGCGTGCGGAATCACAGGCTGGTGCGACCATGCCGCAGCCGTTTTCGCGGCGATTGTCGCGGCCATTGTCATGAACACGATCAGACGCGTGCCGAGGGCAGGGAATCGAGGCATCAGCAGCTCTCCGAACGTGATGACGGTTTCTCCGAGTGCGGTGTGCATCGTACTGAATTCAACGGTGAAAAAGCAGACTCGGCCAGGTTTCAACCGTTTCACCGCCACGCCATCGGCCTGCGTGCCAGCGCCGCCTGCCAGCAGCCCACGCCGCCTGCCGTGACTCGCCCAGCCGTTTGTCCGGACAGACACGCCCCTCAGGCATGCGGCGCTGCCCGAACACGAAGCTCTGCCAGGACCGGGATGGACTTCCGCTGTAACCGTTCACGGGCCGGGGACTGGCTCTTTTTCCCGCAAGAGACGAACAGGGTGTGGGTGGCCGACTATGACCCGATCCAGACAGACCCCGGGAAAATGTGCCTGTCCCCATCTTTCCCCGTGAACGGTTACCTTCCGCTGCCCCGTAAAACAGCGGAAAAAGCGCACCTGAGACGCGCGCCCGTCCGCGGTTTTGTCCGAATCCGCAGGTTTTTCGAATTTCCTCGGTAACAAACGTGCGGGAGTATCGCTTGAGAGACCGGGGCCGGAATCAGAATCACAGAATCACAGAGCAAGGAGACAAGGAAATGCTGACAGATATTCAGAAGGCGGAGATCCGCAACATCTTCCAGAGGTGCCCGGAAACGAGGGGTTGCATGATCACCCTGCGAAGTGTGTGTCCCTGGGTGGATTCGGCAACGGTCTATTCCGGTGACCGCTGCACCGACAATTACAACCGGCGTTACGTGGTCATCGAAGAAGTTTTTGCGGAACCGGCGGAGGCCCGGACGGACCCGAATTTCATCTCGAATCGCAGCATGATCCGCCGAGAACTCGTCGGGGCCGGCCTCAGCTGCGGTTTCTTCATTGTCTCGGTGGCAGGTGCCACGGCCGGAGCAGTCGCTCCGCCGGTGATGATTGTTGCCTGGGTTGGCGTGGCCACAGGTGGCGTCCAGTGTCTCAATGGGATCATTCGAGCCAGCGAGGCCGTCGGGCGACCTGACGAAAATACGCTTCAGGTGCTGGACGCGGATCCCTGGTACAACAAATTCATCCTGCTGGTCGACATGGTCGGAGTGATCGCGGGCCTGGCGCAGCTCGTGATGGCCGGTCGCAACCTGTTCAATGCGATGATGAAACAGCCGACGGCCGTCCGCCTCAATCTCTCGGCTGACATGCTGGGACGCATGTCCCGGACAGAACGAGCCGCAATGGTTCGGAAACTGCTCTCGGAGGTCGAGCAAAGCCCGAGGGGAAAAGAGATCGTGGAAGCGGCTCTGCAGGAAGCGGGAGTGAGCAGCAGCGTCCGAAATGCCAGTCACTACGGCACTCTGAGCGCCGTCAAGGCCGGCAGAATCGTCAATGGCATGACGACCGCTCAGGAAGCCGCGTACCGTGCCAGTCTCATCGCCATTCAGACGCAGGTGGCAAGAGCGCTGAAAGAGTCCGCGAAGGACAACTGGTCCACTCCCTTCAGCCTTGCCACAAATGCCATGCCATCAGCACTGGTCGGCAGCGCCAGCGGTATCGTCAATTACCTGATCCACTGCATCGACGATCCCGAGTCGAATTGACACCTTTTCTTGCCGTCCGAACGGGAACTCCGGTCGTGACAACACCGGGAC
>SYLK01000271.1 GCA_005809115.1 Planctomyces sp.
CCCAAAGGGATTCGGTGCATACTGCCTGACAGGCGCAATGCCCCGGAATCCATCCGCGCCCGTATCGCCGTCGGTCACCGGGAATTCACCCTGGTAAATGTTGGCCTGAAACCTGCCGCCCGGCTGAAGCTGATTGCCCCAGGCATAGAGATCGCCCGCAGCGCCGCCGCGGGCCGCAAACTCCCATTCTGCTTCGGTGGGCAATCGCTTTCCAGCCCACCTGGCATAGGCTTCCGCGTCCTCAAACGCGATCTGTACGACCGGATAGTCCTCACGTCCGGTCAGATCACTGTCAGGACCAGTGGGATGACGCCAGTCTGCGCCAGCGGCATAAGTCCACCACTGAAAATAGTCGTTCAGCGGGACCGGGTGAGCGGTCGGAGTGAACACGGTCGATCCGGCCACCAGATTTTCCGGCGGCGCCGTCGGAAATTCTGCCTGTGTCGGCTTCTGTTCTGCCACAGTGACATGACCCGTGGCTGCGACAAACGCGGCAAACTGCGCGTTGGTGACTTCGGTTTCATCCATCCAGAAACCATCGACGTAGACCCGATGGATCGGCATGGCATCCTGAGTCACGCCTGGCAGGCTGCAGATCGATTCACAGGCGGAGTCACTGCCCATGGAGAACTCGCCCCCGGGAATCCAGATCATTCCCTCCGGGGCACTCTCCGGGGCGGGTTCCGTGTTGATGATTGTCGGGGCGAACCGGTCGCTCGCGGCGGGATCGTCCGCCTGGTCTGACGCGGTCCGGCTGACGGCACTCACCGAGCTCGCCGGGGGCGTGTTCCATGCGGCAACGAACAGAACGCTGGCCACAGCGAGCAGAACCAGGCCGATCATTATCTGTACGCGAGGCATAAGGCGCAGTCTACTCCGGTGAGCGTCCGGGCGGATTCAGATCATGCCGGTGGAACCAGGCCGCGTCAGACGGCTCAGTTTCCGCCGCCCTGTGGCCTGCTGACGGCTTCCATCACGCGTACGAGGTTGAAGCTGCCGGGCTTCTGGCGCGAAGGGAAATCGCGAAAGCTCTGCAGCCACTGGCCCACGTAACCGGCCGCAGGTGCAATCAGGAACATGCGGTCCAGATACCACCGCCGACAGCCCAGGGCGTTCTCCTGCCCGGCGCGTTCAACAAGCCTCGGGAGCATGCACTGCCCGAGCTCGTAGTCTAGCACGAGCCGGCACTGTCGAACAGCAGCTGCCAGAGGTACCTTGCGAGTGCCATGGAAACGAAGGACAGCGGAGCGAACTGGAATTCGCTGGCATGGCGGAAACCTGACAGTGGTGGTGGTGGACCACGTGCGACCGAGCCGTTCAGGCACCGAAGATCGGCAGCGGCTCGCCGTCTGCCAGCAGGCTGACGCGGCGGCCGTCCGGCTGCTGCTGCATCAGCAGATGCTCGATACCGAAGGCATGGTAGATCGTCCGGGCCAGGTCCTCCGGCAGCACCGGTTTGCCGGCCGGATAGGCACCGATTCTGTCCGAAGCGCCGTAGATCTGGCCGCCCTGAATCCCGCCCCCGGCCAGCAACGCTGCCATGCAGTGGTCCCAGTGATCGCGTCCGGGGGCTCCGACTCCTCCTGTCCTCGGATCTCCGACTTTCGGTGTCCGGCCCATTTCGGCACAGACAACGACCAGCGTTTCGTCCAGCAGGCCGCGTTCGCCCAGTTCATCGAGCAGTGCCGAATAACAGGCATCGAATGCCGGCAGCAGCACATTTTTCAGCTGGCCAAAGTTGTCACTGTGAGTATCCCAGCTGAGTCCGGCTCCCACTCTTCGCCCCACCCAGTGCACCGCCACAAACGGCACCCCGGCTTCCACCAGCCGGCGCGCCAGCAGCACACTCTGCCCGTTCAGCTCCTCGCCATAGCGGCGGCGGACGACTTCGGGCTCCCGGGTCAGATCAAATGCCCTCCGGGCGCGATCGGATGTCAGCAGATCAAACGCCTGCTGCTGCAGCACATCGTACCGTTCCAGCGGACTCCCTTTTCGATGCATGTCACGCTCCCATTCACCGATGCCGCGGAGCAGACTGCGGCGGTCGATCATCCGCGGGGGCTGCATCGTGTCCGGCAGCCCCAGATCCGCGACGTGCAGGTCGCGGGGCTGGCTGAGCTCCCCCCGCACCATGAACGGTTCAAAAGCGGGTCCCAGCTTGCCACTGAACTGTCCCGGGTTAATCACGGTGGTGACTTCTCCCGAGAGTGCCGGACACTGCACGATGGGTGGCAGTTGAGAGTCACGGGGAACGCGGGAGGCGACGGTACATCCGACAAAGGGAAAGTCATCGGGATACGGTTTGCGAAACGTTCCTGCGATAAAAAAATCGCGATCAGGCTGGTTGCCGGTGAGCATATAGTAGGTGTCGGCATGATGATCGCCGTTGCCGACACCGCGACCACCGATGGTCACGCCCCGGACAAGTGCCACGCGATCCATCACGCGCGCGGTGAGCGGCAGATGCTCGCACAGCTGAATTCCCGGTGCGATCGTGTCAATGGGAGAAAATTCTCCGCGGTACTCGACCGGAAGCTGCGGCTTCATGTCCCACGTATCGATGTGGCTCGGTCCGCCAAACAGAAAGATCATGATGCAGGACTTTGCTCGGCCGCGGGGAACATTGGCGCCGACCGCCCTGGCACCGATCAGCTCCGGCAGCCCCAGTCCCAGCATTCCAAAGCCCAGTCCGCGAGTGAATTCGCGGCGAGCACAACTGGTCAGCAGTGCCGAAGCACGCGGCATGATTCAAATCCTGGCAGGTCACGGGGTCACGGGCCGAAAAATCACATCCACTCTGACGAGTCGATCATTCTACTGCTCTGTCACACCTTAATTGTCGGGTACACGGATTTCAGTTTTGTCCGGGCATCGGTGATCTTCATTTGCCAGTCAACGCCTCGCTGTGTTGCGTTTAGATCATCCGACCATGCTTTCGTTTCTTCACGCAATGTCTTGATATCTTCGAAGCGTCGATCCGAAACGCATTGTCGGGTTAGTGAACTCAGTTCGTTCTCGGCGATGTTCAGCCAACTGCCATGCTTCGGTGTGTAGCAGA
>SYLK01000272.1 GCA_005809115.1 Planctomyces sp.
ATGCGCAGATACGAAGTTGGGGTGCCATGGCTGCCGAATCCGCGTCGCCGATCTGACCGTATTCTCGGCGAGGCTGCCGGTCGGACAAGCCCCGCTTTTCCGGGATTTCTGCCTGTCCCGGCAGTGGATCGGTCGCGGCATCTGACCGCCATCAAGGTGCCAGCAGACAAAATCACCCGCGAGTCGACGCCGTCGAGTGCTCGAATTTCAGCACGCATCCCGTGTTGGCGGAATGTCGACATCGGTCTGAAGCGTGGCCTGCCTGCGAACCAGTTGCAGACGCAAAACATGATCGGAACCCCGCGTGAATTCCACGGCAAAATGGCGGGTTTTCAGTTTTTCCCAAACTCCAGCGAGAAAAGTCGCGGGACATGTACGACTGTGATCGAGAAAAACGTGTCTTTTCCAGGGTAGCAGATCCGATCCTCGCCTTAACTGTTCTGAAATAACTTCCGACTTTCAGACAATCCGTCTGCTCGGACTGACGCATCGTCTACAATGACCTCCAGAATGCCCTGGCGGAAGACTGGGCGGGCTGGTGCGCGGGGTTGGGGCGGTCAGGAGTTCTCAGATGACAGACAAGATCAATCCGGAACGACACCGGGGCGGCGTGATTCACACGTATCAGAAGTATGATCCGGAGGAGTTTCCGTCTCCCACGCAGCCGCCACCGGACATCGTCTCACCGGTGTTCGAACACATGCTGCAGTTCGGTTCCATGAGGGAATTTACGGAAGAAGAGCTGGCTAATGCGATTCGGCTGGATCCGGGTCAGTTCGCGGGACTCGGCCCCAGTCTGGATGCTCTGATTGCGATGCTGCAGGAAAGGAAACGGAAGATCCTTGATACCTGGGAAACAGACTCGGTCACAAAGCTCAGCCGCCGCGAGTTTCAGCAGTCCGCGAATGAGGCCCGGCCGTCCGGAAAACTGGAATCCGCCTACGCTCGGGCGATTCGCGAGGAACAGATCTATCAGCTGGAGAATCTGTGGTATCGCGCCGAGAAAACGGACCCTCGATTCGCCTCAGACCTGCTCGGCGTGATGGAAACTCTGGGGCGAAAATACCAGATCGATCACCTCGCCGCCCAATACGAATTCCGCGGCCGGAAACCGCTGACGATTCCTCAGGCACTGGAAATTCTGGCAGAACTCCGCCGGATCGACGAACTTCTCAGGCAGCTGGAAGAAGCCCGTCAGAACGCGCAACTGGCCGTGATCGACCTTGAGGAACTGAGTGAGTTTGCTGATCCGCAGGCGGTGGCTGACCTGAACCGTTTTCAGGAACAGATTCAGAAATATCTCCGGGATCTGATGGAAGGACAGGGGCTGGCGGAGCAGGCTGGCAGAATTCGGCTGTCTCCCCGGGCCTACCAGATCTTTCAGGGGAAACTGCTGCAGCGGATCTTCAGTCACCTGAAGGCCTCACGCACCGGTCGGCATCAGGGGCCAGTCGAAGGCGAAGGAGCTGTCGAGATTCAGCGGACAAAATCGTATGAATTCGGCGACTCCGTGGGACAGATGGATATCCCCGCAACGCTGATCAATGCCATGCTGCGACAGGGTTCCCAGCGTCCCCTGCGACTCCGGCAGAGTGACATCGAGATCCATCGCACCAGAAACAACCCGCGCTGCGCCACCGTGGTCCTGATGGACATGAGTGGTTCCATGCGCTACGACGGTCAATATGTGAACGTGAAACGCATGGCCCTGGCGCTCAACGGTCTGATCACGTCGGAGTTCCCGGGGGACTTCCTGCGGTTCATTGAGATCCACACATTTGCAAAGCTGGTTCCGCAGGGGGAACTCATTTCACTGCTGCCGAAAATTCCGACCGTGACCAGTCCGGTTGTACGACTTCGGGCCGACATGAGTCGCGACGATATCAGTGAAATGCACATTCCTCCGCATTTCACAAACATCCAGCACGGACTGAAGCTCGCACGACAGCTGCTGGCGACACAGGATACGCCCAATCGGCAGATCATCCTGATTACTGATGGCCTGCCAACAGCCCATTTCGAAGGCAGCCAGCTGTATCTGCTGTATCCGCCGGATCCCCTGACCGAAGAGGCCACCATGAAGGAAGGTCGCTGCTGCGCCCGGGACGGAATCACCATCAACCTGTTCCTCCTTCCCAGCTGGTCACAGTCCCACGAAGATGTCCAGTTCGCGCATCGACTGGCCGAAGGAACCGGCGGACGGGTGTTCTTCACCGCCGGGCGCGACCTGGATCGCTACGTTGTCTGGGATTACGTCAGCCACCGCCGTGAAATCATCGGCTGACACAGCCGCTCAGTCCGTCTCCGGCTGCATCTCACACGATGACGAGGACGAATCAGTCGAGCCGCTGTCGGCTGTCGAGCCGCTGTCGGCTGTCGAGCCGCTGTCGGCTGTCGAGCCGCTGTCGGCTGTCGAGCCGCTGTCGGCTGTCGAGCCGCTGTCGGCTGTCGCGGCTTCATCCGGTATCGTGACGCGATTTTGAGATCCCGCCTGTGACCCGGCCAGAACACCGAGCGCAATCTTCGCCGCCTGCTGTTCCGCCTCCTTCTTGCTCCGCCCCCACGCGGGCTCGTATGTCTGCACACCGACACGCGCCGCAACCCGGAATTCCCGGGCATGATCCGGTCCACGCTCTTCCAGCACAAGGTATTCCGGCGTGACACTCAGCACTCGCTGTGTCTGCTCCTGCAGGTGACTCTTGAAGTTCTCGGCATCCCGAGGACAGCACACGGACAGCTCATCCGTGAACGACTCCAGGATCATCCGGCGAGCAGCCTCCAGACCTCCGTCCAGGAAAACACCGGCAATCACCGATTCCACAACTGCCGACAGCAC
>SYLK01000273.1 GCA_005809115.1 Planctomyces sp.
CAGACCATCCTGGGCGGAACCGATCGACAGAAGCTGGACGAGTATCTGACCAGCGTGCGTGAAATCGAACAACGCGTCGCCCGCGCCGCAGGCCATCCCCCGGAGATCCCCGAAATCGAGCTGCCGCCCGGCGTGCCAGCCGCGCTGACCGAACACATCCGACTGATGTTCGACATCCTGACACTGGCTTTTCAGACGGACAGTACCCGAGTCGCAACCATGATGCTGGCGGATGTCGGCAGCAATCGCACCTACCCCGAAGTCGAAGTGCGCAGCGGACATCATGAACTCTCCCACCACGGTGATGACCCGGAAAAGGTCGCGCAGATTCGCCGCATTGATCGCTACCTTGTCGAACAACTGAGTTATTTTCTGCAGAAACTGAAAGCCACGCAGGACGGTGAACGCTCACTGCTGGACAACAGTATGATCCTGTACGGCAGCGCAATCGCCGACGGCAATGCACACAATCACGAGGACCTGCCTGTGCTGCTGGCCGGACGAGGCGGCGGGCGGATTGATACCGGACGGTATCTGGCTTATCCCGTCGATACGCCGATGAATAACCTGTTCCTCACCATGGCCAACTGCATGGGCGCTCCAGTCGACAGTCTGGGTGACAGCACCTCGGCGCTCTCCCTGACGCCGCCTGCTGTTCAGACGCCGCCTGCTGTTCAGACGCCGCCTGCTGGTGAATAGTCGCGTGCTGCTGAATAGTCAGCTGCTGTTGAATTGTCGGCTGTCCGTCCTGCACCCCGCTTCCTGGCCTGACAGGATCTCTCCACAGGACACATGGGCACGAGGCACGCGGGCATGGGGTGAGTCGTGCGGAGCAGGCTGCCGAGCCGGCCCCGATGCCATCGTGTGCAGTGACCGGGACCCTTCATCGATTCCACGACAGCCATTTCCCGAACAGGGACTTCACGAGGGGCGTAAGTCGCGTGCGATTGAACTGGTCGCCCAGCCTGCGAATGGCCTCGGCCTGCGTCGGGTACGGGTGAATCGTGCTGCCGATCTTCTTCAGCCCCACTCCGTGCGTCATTGCCAGAGTGATCTCGGAAATCAGATCGCCGGCCTGTGGAGCGACGATGGTGGCTCCGATGATCTGGTCAGTCCCTTTTCGCGTATGGACCCGTACGAACCCCTCCGTTTCACCCGCCAGGATGGCGCGGTCAATGTCCGCGAAGTGCTGGGTGTAAGTATCGATCGCGATCCCGTGTTCCTTCGCATCCTTCTCATACAGGCCGACATGGGCAATTTCCGGCGATGTGTATGTACACCACGGGATTATCAGCGAGCTGGCTTTCGCACGCCCCATGAACAAGGCATTCTGAATCACGATCCGCGCGAGGAAGTCGGCGGCATGCGTGAATTTGTATTTTGAGCAGACATCACCGGCAGCGAAGATGTTCGCGTTCGTCGTCTGCATCCAGTCGTTGACGCGGACACCCGTTCGAACATCATACGCCACGCCCGCGATTTCCAGTCCGAGATTCTGCACGTTGGGCGCACGCCCGACGGAGACGAGCAGCTGATCCACGGCTTCGTCGTGCTGCTCGCCCTGCGATTCAACCGACATCCGAATCTGACCGGCTTCGCGACGCAGTTTCAGCTCCTGACCACAGCACAACAGCCTGACTCCGTCGCGCTGCAGCGACTGGCGCACGATCTCGGCCGCGTCCCGATCTTCGCGCGGCAGGATGCCGTCTGCGACTTCAATCAGCAACACGTCCGAGCCAAGGTTGGCGAATGCCTGGGCCAGCTCGCAGCCCACCGGACCGGCGCCAATGATGCCCAGACGACGGGGTCGCTCCGTCAGTGAAAACACCGACTCATTGGTGAGATACGGCACCTGATCCAGACCCGGAATCGGCGGAGCGGCAGCACGCGCCCCGGTCGCGATGACGGCTTTTCGAAAGTGCAGTGACGTGTCACCCACCTGAACGGTATTCGCACTCGTAAAACGGCCACCACCCAGATAGACATCGACGCCCAGATCGCGAAAACGCCAGGCCGAGTCATGCGGACTGATCTGGGCGCGAAGGCGACGCATCCGTTCCATCACCCGCGCAAAATCGACGGTTGTTCCCGCCGCAACATCCAGGCCGAATTCTGCGCCCTGCCGGATGCTCCGCGCAACCCGTGCGGCACTGATTAACCCCTTGGACGGAACGCAGCCCACGTTGAGACAGTCGCCGCCCATCAATTCGCGTTCGATGAGGGCCACCCGGGCGCCCAGACCAGCGGCACCAGCGGCTGTGACCAGTCCGGCGGTCCCGGCGCCGATCACGACGAGATTGTAACGGCCGCTCGGTACAGGATTGACCCAGCCTGACGGACGCACGTTCGCTTCCAGTCTCTGGTTGTGTTCATCATGTGGCTGTAATGCGATCAACTCGGACATGCGAACTCCCGGATGAACAGCCTGCCGGCGGCTGATGTCTGGTGTGTCATTGGATCTCCGGCTCCCCTGGGACAGCGGGATGCCCTGCGGCCGCTGCCGGACGAAGACGCTGCACGATCTTCCTGAGCGCCAGCGGCACGATTCCGAGCAGGGCAAACGCCAGGAACATCCGCGGCGACAGAATGCCCCTGCCTCCATGCTCCGCCAGCGCTGCGAGCTGCGGCACGCTGGACCCGGCGTAAACATAGACGGCCGTGCCCGGCAGCATGCCGATCTGGCTGACCAGATAGAAGACCGGCAACCGCATCGCCGTCAGTCCCATCGCCAGGTTGATGAGGAAAAAGGGAAAGGCAGGGATTAGCCGGAGGGTGAGGAGATAAAACGCGCCGCCTTCCTCGA
>SYLK01000274.1 GCA_005809115.1 Planctomyces sp.
CCACTGCGGCGGCGGCGACCGGGGAGTACCGCCTGAGGGTCAACCTTACGGCGCGAGCCCAGCCGGAGGCTTCGCAGGGAGAATCCGACGGCGATGCGGAGATCACGCAGGGGACGCTGGAACTGCGGGCCGGGAGCGGACAGGTTCGGACAATCACCATCGACGGGAACAATAATTCACTGTCCGGACTTGCCAGTGCCATCAACTCTGCGGACGCCGGCGTGTCGGCCAGCGTGGTGCGTGACGCCGCCGGCGGTGCCAGTCCCTACCGCCTGCTGCTGACCAGTACGAAAACCGGGACGGACAACACCATCTCTCTCACCAGCAGTCTGGGGCCCACGTCAGGAGCTGCCTTGCAGCCCGTGTTTGACCTGAACAACCCGGTCCAGGCGGCCACGGACGCGGAGATTACTCTGGGAAGCGGCGCGGGGGCCATTTCGGTCTCCAGTTCAACGAACCGCTTCGAGGGAGTCATTGCGGGGCTGAGCTTCGATCTGCTGCAGGTGGCGGCCGGGGAAGAACTGACGCTGACAGTGTCACGGGACACAGAAGGAGCGGTAGAGGCTGTCAACAGCTTCGTCAAGTCATTCAATGACGTCATCCAGTATGTCGATGATCAGTCGCGGTTCAACGCGGAATCCGGTCAGGGGGGGCTGCTGCTGGGGAATCGCAGCGCCACCGGGATTCAGCAGAAGCTGCGGTCTGCGGTCGTGGATGTGGTGAGCGGTGTCAACGGTCAGGCCAACCGTCTGTCCGCGATTGGAATCACCGTCACGGACCGGGGGCTGCTGCAGGTGAACTCGTCTCGACTTGACGCCGTTGTGCGCGGTGATGTCGAAGGTGTCACCCTGAACGATGTTCGCCGTCTGTTTGCCCTTGACGGCACCAGCAATTCCCCCGGAGTATCGTTCGTACTGGGCAGCTCCCGCACAAAGGCGTCGCAGCAGCCCTATCAGGTGGACATCAGCCAGGCAGCCGAACAGGCATCGCTGACCGCGACCAGTGCGCTGGCAGCGGCAACCGTGATTACCGCAGCCAATCGCGAGCTGTCCCTGACCGTCGACGGCGCCACCGCCGTGGTGACCCTTGCCGAAGGGACTTATACGCGGCAGGAACTGGCCGACCATCTGGAATCGACCATCAATTCCTCGCCGGACCTGGTGGGGCGGAAAGTACGGATCGGACTGGCGACTGACCGGCTGCGGATCAATTCGGAGACGTATGGCCAGAGTTCTGAAGTGGAAATCGTCTCCGGAACTGCCCTGACGGATCTGGGGTTTACCGCCGGGCAGAGCGGTGTCGGTCGGGATGTGGCGGGCAACTTTGTGGTGAACGGGCAGACCGAGGCCGCCGTCGGACGTGGCCGGCTGCTTTCCGGCAGCATCGATAACGGGCATACCGCCGATCTGCAGCTTCGCGTGACTCTGTCATCCGCTCAGATCACGCCCGGCGTGGAGGCAGAAGTCAATGTGACGCGAGGCATCGGTGCGGCCCTGGATCAGCTGCTGGGTGAACTGCTGCTGCCGGATACCGGCCTCGTGGCCACCGCTGATGAAGGGTTCAGCGGTCAGATTGAATCCATTCAGGCCTCGATCTCGCGGCAGCAGGCAGTGTTCGACCGGCAGCAGACCAGTCTGCTCCAGCAGTTTGCGGCCCTTGAGGCTTCGCTGGGCCAGCTCAAGTCAACCAGCAGTTTCGTCAGTGCGCAGCTGGCAGGGATCACGTCATCCTGAGTGTCAAAGGGAGAGTCAGACACACATGAATCCTCATCTGAAATACCGTTCGAACAACGCATTCTCGTGGACGCGGGCTGATATGCTGCTCCTGATCTACGACCGGGCCGTCACGGCGCTGCAGGACGGTGTGGGATGCCTGGAATGTCAAACTCGACCGGGTGGGGGCATGTCGGAATCTGACCTGGTGCGTGCGCGAACTGCCCTGCAGCGGGCAGTTCTGGCCATCGCGGAAGGGCTGAATCCCGATCTGGGCGAAGTCCCCACGAATATCATGCGTCTGTGCATTTTTGTGATCGACCAGACGCGGGGTGAATCCCTGCAGGCCTGGCAGTCATCACTGCGCGTGATTCAGATGCTCCGGGAGGGATTTGTCGCGGTGGCGGACGACGCCCGGATTCTGGAACACGCCGGAAAAATTCCGAAGCTGGACGTCACCGGCAACTGACGGAGTGAAGCCATCCCGGTGTGCCGCCGGCCACTGCGGGCGGATTCCGGACACAGCGCCATCAAAACCCCGGTGCCGGGATTTTCCGGAGAAATGTCCGGTGACGTCTGCGGAATCGCCGTTATGATACCGAACGACAGAGAGTCCGTCGTGGTTTGCACCGGCGCCGTCCGGTTCGGGCGGTCGGCAGCGACTGCTTCTGGTGGGGCTTCATTTTCGCTACTTCGCAGCTGGCCGCATGGGACGCCGCGTTTCGTCACCCCGCAATGCTTCGCTTGGCGCGGTTTCACGCCCCGACGCCTCAGGGTCGTCCACGCATGATCCGCAGCCCGGCACTGTGCCTCCGGCCGCGGAATCTGTGCTGAAACAACTGCAGAATCGAACTCAGGCCCGAAAACAGCGTCACCGTCACCCGCCCGGTTGGGTTCTGAGACTCAGTCAGCTAATTGTGGGCTGCAGGATCCTGCTCCTGACAACGCTTCCGGCCATGCTGCGGCAGCATCGTGATCAGCTCATGACCGGCGGAGCGAGTTTCATGCTGCACGCACTGGCCCTGCTTGTCCTGTCGCTCTGGATACTTCCCCGGGACGCCGAAGATGAGCAGTGGACGCTGAGAGCGGATGCGGTGGCCGAGGAGGACGAAGTGCGGCTGGAGGTCGCGGACGAAATTCAGCCGGAGCAGCTGGAAGACGACCAGATCAACAGCACGCTGAAACAGATGGTGGCTGAGATCGAAACGGGGTCCGCCAGTCGCACGATTGATGATCCGCATGACCGCCCATTCCAGCTGCCGGAGATCCCGGATGCTCCCGACACTGAGATTCCGGTCCTGAAGCGTGAATTCTCGGGCCGGTCGAATGCCGGTCGCCAGGCAGCAATTCAGGCATACGGCGGAACTGCTGCGAGTGAAGCTGCGGTTAATGCTGGTCTCAGGTGGCTCCACAGCATCCAGCGGAGCGACGGTTCGTGGAGTTTCACTGACGTCGGTGCGGCGGGCGGTGCGGGAGTGCTGCCGTCAGCGGAGATGGGTGCCACGTCCATGGCGCTGCTGTGCTTTCTGGGCGCGGGGCACACGCATGTCGCCGACGGTCCGTACCGAGAACTGATGACATCGGGCCTGAAATATCTGCGTGAACATGCTCGCCGCGACGCATCCGGGGCTGATCTGCGCGGGAGCGCCGGCGGCAACTCTGGTATGTATATTCAGGGAATCGCTGCGATCTGCATCTGCGAAGCGTCGGCTCTCGCTCCGCAGGACAAGGAGCTGCACCGACTTGCGGAAGGCGCAGTGAATTTTATCGAACGGGCGCAGGATCCACGCGGGGGTGGCTGGCGCTACAATCCGCGGGATCCGGGCGATACGTCAGTTGTGGGCTGGCAGCTGATGGCACTGCAGAGTGCGCGAGCCAGCGGCATCCGCGTATCCAGTCGCACACGCAGCAAGGTACGCGACTTCCTCAACTCCGTGCAGTCCGAGGGCGGATCACAGTATGGCTACATGCGAGCTGACAGCGCGAGTCCTGCCATGACGTCGGTGGGCCTGTTGTGTCGCATGTATCTTGGCTGGCAGCGGGAACGCGAGGCGCTGCGGCGGGGGGTGGAATTTCTGAGCGCGCGAGGTCCCAGCAGTGCCGACATGTACTACAACTACTACGCCACACAGGTGCTCCGCCACTATGGCGGCGAACTCTGGGATGGCTGGAATCGCGTGATGCGAGAACAGCTCGTCGGGTCACAGGTCACGGAAGGTCCGGGAGCTGGCAGCTGGGATGTGACCGACCCGCATGGAGCGTCTGGCGGACGGATCTATCAGACCACACTCAGCCTGCTGACTCTGGAAGTGTATTACCGCCACCTTCCACTTTATAAGCAGCTGGACATTGCCGCGTCTCCCGCCGGATCGTCGGCGGGAGAAGAGCCCGGCAGCTGACGAGCCCGGCAGCTGATTCGGCTCCGACTCAGATCTCGTGAATCGGATGGCAGGCTGGGGGCTGGGGGCTCAGGAAGTCCCCGGGGCGTTGCCGACACGCCACTCCAGCCGTGTCTGACTCGGTGGACCTGTATCTGACACCCGGAGAGCCGACAGATCAGTACAGATTACGGCTCGCTACTGCATCGCCGCGTCTTCCGGCAGCGTCGTGACAATTTCCGTATCCGTCAGATACTCCCAGCCGGCAGCCTGACTGGTGCGCGGCAGCAGGTCAATCATCCAGCGGAATGAGGCTTCCTGCTGGAACGGCGGCAGCAGCAGAATCAGATTGCCGGCAGTCGTGCCGAGACACTTCTCGAGAGCGTCGGCAGCCACGCGGAGTTCCGCAGCCAGAGTTGTCAGGAAGGAACTGTCCAGCTCTTCAAATCGCGGTATCTGTTGAGATAACGCGACCAGACGCAGCTGGTAAGCGCTGCGGGATGCGAAGGGGCACAGGCAGACCAGCGCATCTGTTTCACGGACAATGCGCCGGG
>SYLK01000275.1 GCA_005809115.1 Planctomyces sp.
ATCGGAATACGGAGGACTCTGCTGTTTTCGGCTGGACGGCACGGAGATCTGGACCGAAAACATTGTCCACAACATCGGCGACATTTCGGTGTCCGGGTGTGGCCGCCGAATCCTGCTGTCGGCGTTCAATCACGGCATTCAGGTGTATAATCGGGCCGGCCGCCAGCGCGGCAGCTTCATGCTTGACGGCATTCCCAGCCATGTCTCGGGGGCCACAACCCGGACACGCCTGGCTGCGATCACTCTGGAAAACCGCGTCTACTGGCTGAATTTTGACGGCGAAGTGCACTGGGTCGCCGACCTGTCGGCCGATCCGCCGCAGTCCATCTGCACCGGACCGCTGGGCGACCGGCTGTTTCTGGCCACTGCCACCGGACGCCTGCTGCAGCTTGCCTGGCCCTGAAATCCCGAAATCTCCCGCGGGATCAATAATTTCGGATTCTGAACAGCGACTGCACCCCGGTGCTCTGGTATAATTCAGATGGCCTGAGCTTGGATTGAATCGTCAGATGGGAGTGCGACCAATGTCAGAAGTCCTGAAATTCATATCACCGGAACGGCTGGTCTCATTTGCGCTGGCCCCGGGGCCAATGGAAATCGTGATTGTCCTTGTGGTCGTGCTCCTGCTGTTTGGCAATCGACTGCCCGGTGCCATGAAGTCGCTGGGGCAGAGTTTTGTCGCGTTCAAGAAGGGCATCAAGGAAGGTGAAGAAGAACCGGTTGGCACGGAGTCGAATTCCGACAAGTCCCGTTCAGACAAGCTGAAATAGTCCGATTTCGATCCTCGCGGCGTTCCGCAGAGATCTTTGAGTCAAAGGCACGGACCATGATGATCACGGAGTTTACTGGCATCTTCGCATCCGGAATGACACTGGCCTTCCTCCCGACCGCTCCGGGTCCGGCGGAGATGATGATTATCGGAATGATCGCGCTGCTGCTGTTTGGCAAGCGTCTGCCGGAAGTGGCCCGAAATCTGGGGAAGGGCTTTTCGGAATTCAAAAAGGGTGTGACTGGATTTCAGGACGAGATTCGTTCGGCCGCGCGTGACACAGATCACCAGGCAAATCGCTCGCTCACGTATGCCGACACCACCAGGTCATCTGCCGAGAATCGCCCGAAGCCGTCGCCGGATAGTCTCCAGGCCGACGACGAATTTGCCGCTCCGCCGTTTGATGCAGGCAAGGATTGATCCCGCCGCCGCCCGGCACGGTTGCGGTGGCCCGGCACAGTCGCGGTGGCCCGGCACAGTCGCAGTGGCCCGGCACAGTCGCAGTGGCACGGCACAGTCGCAGTGGCCCGGCACAGTCGCAGTGGCACGGCACGTTTCGTCTGCAGCCGACTGGCACTGGATCGCTGGTCCGTCGGGAACGCATCCAACGTTCGCCTGCACTGACGCGTATGAGAATCGAGGCTTTTGCTGCCACAGGGATCTGAATCTGTGGTACACTGCGACGCTCGCTGTCAAACTGAGGGCAGGACCATCGCGGCAGCAGTTGATTCGTGATTCCTTGATTCCCGTCAGAGAGTGAGCATTCGAGTGGCAGGCGACGCAATGAATCCGTCGAGTAATGAGTCTCAGACCGCCGACGGCCAGGAAGTCACAGGGACACCGTCCACTGTTCCGACCGACCAGCCACGGGCCGACCAGCCACGGGCCGACCAGCCACGGGCCAGCCAGCCACCGGATGGCCAGCCGCTGTCGCAGACGGCTCCACCCGATGGGGCGGCGTCTGCGGACGAAGCGTCTGCGGACGAAGAGCCGCGCGCGTTTGACGAAGATGAGCTGCCGGAAGAGGAACCGCTGACTCCGGAACTCGTCGAGGAAGAAGCGATTCGTGGCGACTTCATGCTTCGCTGGGCCGTTGTGTTTTTGGCGCTGCTGTTCGGATTCAGTCGCCTGAGTGACACGCGCACGCTGGTGCATATCCGATCGGGCGAGCAGATGCGGGCTGCCGGGGGACTTCCCTCGGGCGTCGATACGATGTCGTTCTCGGCCGACGGAAAACCGTGGGCGAATGTCAGCTGGATGTTCGATCATCTGATGAATTTCATCTGGTCTGTGAGTCAGGACAACGGTCTGACTCTGTTCAAGGCGTTTGTGGCGGTCGTCGTCGCCTGGCAGCTGGTGCATATTTCGGTTCCGGGAATGCCGACATGGTGGAATTCGATTTGCGCCGTGGCGGCGGTTGTGGCCTGTTCCGGCGACTTTGCGGCGCAGACTGAACTGGCGACACTCGTGGGGATGGTGCTGTTGCTGCGGATGCTGCACCAGCATCGGGACGGCACGGCGACCGGACTTTCCTGGAAGATTCCGGTGCTCATTGCGGTCTGGTGCAATTTCGACTCGCGCGCCTGGATCGGTGCACTGTGCGTTGTGCTGTACGCCATCGGTAACTCGGTGGGGCGGCGGGAGGTTCGGGGCGGAGATACCGGAGGTGGCGAAACGGCCGACGATTCCCGACCGTTGAACGGCATGGGGATCGCTGCAGTGGCCGGAGTTCTGGCTCTGCTGGTGAATCCGTTTCCTCTGAATTCTTTGTTATCAGCGACGACGGTCTATTCGGTCGAGTATCCTGCGATGCAGGAGCAGCGGCCGCTGGCATCAGCGCTGGCAGCCATCAGTTTTGATGGTCGCGTGGATTACTTCCCGATGTGGGCACCGGATACGTTTCTGCTGTTCGACCATACTCAGATCTCCGGACTGGCGATCGTACTGGTCGGGATGATTATGCTCGTGCTGGCTCGGGATCGGCGCGATCTGGGATTTGCGGCGGTTCTGTCAGGGTTATTTTTTCTGTCGCTGATGGCGACACACGAGCTGGCTGTCACGGCCATGGCCGGAGCCGTGATCGCGGGGACGTGCGCCCAGCGCTGGTACCGCCGTAACTACAGTCTGCAGTACAGTATTGAGCCACGGGAACTGCTGTTTTCGCGCGGCGGCCGCGCCCTCACCGTGTTTGCCCTGGCGCTGCTGGGTTTCTGTGTCGTAGCCGGAAGACTTCCCGGAAACACA
>SYLK01000276.1 GCA_005809115.1 Planctomyces sp.
AATATTGCCCCGGATTCATGATCCTGAATTCGCGCCGACGATCGGGGGCACTGCAACCGACGACACCGAGATCGGGGACACCGAGATCGGGGACACCGAGATCGGGGACACCGAGATCGGGGACACCGAAATCGGGGACATCATGGGATCGTTCGGTGGTGATGCGGACTGCGCACGCAGCAGCGGCCGCTGACTCAAGGTATTCCGTCCCACGGTCTCCAGAATCGCGACCACGGCCAGCACACAGATGATCAGAGCCAGCACCAGCAATGCGCCGGCCCAGTCCGGCACCTTGTAGAGCAGCAGACCAGCCAGCCCGGTCATCAGCGTCGCCAGATGAATGGTGAGCACCGCCGGGGCAGGGCGGAGACCCAGCTCCACCAGTCGGTGCGAAAAGTGACTCTTGTCTCCATGAAACGGACTGCGGCCCTGACTCAACCGGATCAGGATCACAGAACAGAAATCGTACAGCGGAATCGCCAGAACACACAACGGGGCAAGTATCACATGCCGGCTCCCGGTGCTGTCATAGAACGTCCCCACAATCGTCAGAGCAGCCAGAAGAAAGCCAATCAGATTGCTGCCGCAGTCACCCATGAAAATCGTGGCCGGCGGTCGGTTCCAGATCAGAAACCCCGATAGTGACCCCGCCAGCATCAACAACGCCAGCGCCACTGTCCAGGCCGGAGTTCGCACCATGATCACCAGAATCGCCGCAAATACCAGCGAGGCGATCACTCCAATCCCCGCCGATAACCCATCCATATTGTCCAGAAAATTCATCGCATTGGTCAGCACAAGAATCCAGACCACGCTCACCAGAAACCCGAACCACGGCTGTGACATGAACACCGTCGCCCGAACTCCCGCCAGCACGACACCAGTCGCCACTGCCAGCTGCAGCCCCAGACGAAGCTTCCAGGAAAGATTCCAGCGATCATCGGCCAGCCCGACCACGAACAATGCAGATGCACCAACTCCCACTGCCACAATCTGCTGCAGCCGCAACGGATTCGCTTGCCACGCATCCTGGATCACCTGAAATCCCGGAATCGCTGCAGAAAAACCTGTCTTGCTGAGCGCGACAAAGCCACCCAGAGTCGCCATCATCCCCAGCCAGACGGCGATACCTCCGCTTCGAGGAGTCGGCTGCACATGAACCTTCCGTTCCCCGGGCTGATCAATCAGACCCAGCGCCGGCGCAAGTGATCTGATCACCGGCACCACGGCTGCTGAAACGACGAGTGGGATCGTGAACCCCGCCAGCAGGAACTCCAGCATTTCGAATTTCTCTTTCACGCGTCCCGGATGGATTCTGCGTCTTTCCGTCGGGAGAAATACGCCGTTTCCGCACCATACACCAATTGCGACTCTGGTATCGCCGCAATTTTTTTGGTATCCGGCGATTTCCGAGATCTTTGCGAGCCATGTCCGGCAAAGCCGGCCGTCCCATGAAAAATTTACAATCGGCCGACGCAATTTGCGTCGGCCGATTGTGATTTCTGCAATCGCAGCGCTCCCGGAATGTAGTTTTGGCAGGCAGTTCCGCTTTCCAGATCCCCGCAGAGATTGACTCAACCTTCTTCGGAAGATACACTTACGACGATCGCCTTGTTTTTTTGCACTTTGGCGCAACACTTGCTTTGAGAAAGAGTCAGTTCGACAACATTCAGGCTGCCGGCCTGTGTCATTCTCAGGAGCGGATCGTGATGAGAACAGAGCTTGCCCCCAAAACTGTGAAGCGATTGCTCGCTGCCGACGGCTTTCTCGACCTGGGTATGCCGGAGCGGGCTGTGGAAGAGCTGGAAAAGATCGCCGACGCCGGCGTACTGGAAGGTCCGCGGCAACTGCTGCACGGTGTGGCGCTCAGAACACTGGAGGATCATCGGGCGGCGATCCCCCATCTGGAGAAAGCAGCCCGTCTCATGCCGTCACCGGCGCGACGATTTGCATGGAACGAACTGTCGATCTGCTACAAGGCGGTGGGCAGCAGTGACATGTGTGAACTGGCCGAGAAACTCGCGGGGAATGACGACCTGCAGCTGCGAATCGCCCTGCCGTTCGCCAGTGCCACGATTGAATTCAAGATGTCTCCCAGCTCGGCCCGCACCACGTAAGGACCGGCCAGACCGCGAGGGTCTTCCGTTACCGGGACTGGCTCCCGCAGTACGGCAGTCCTGAGGGGAAGCGTGACGGGTGCAGGTTATCTGTTCCCGTCTTGTCAGGATCGCGCCGGGCAGTCTTGCCACTGGCTGGCGGGAAGTCGTTCGGAGTTGAATCATCAGCCGTCTTCAGAACCGTCTTGCGTGTTTTCTTGCCGCCCTGAGCCTGCTGGCTGTGCCAGCGGCAGCGGACGATCATCCGGATCGAATTGTGCAGGCCGGAGTCCCGCAGGGAAAGATCACGGCGGGGCGGTTTACCGACAGTCAGATTTTTCCGGGGACGCAGCGTGATTACAGCGTCTACATTCCGGCGCAGTACACTTCGGATCAACCGGCCAGTCTGATGGTGTTCATGGATGGTTCGAGCTATGCCAGGATCGATGGTGCGTTCCGAGTCCCCGTCGTGTTCGACAACCTGATCCATCAGCAGGCGATGCCCGTCACGATCGCGGTCTTTGTTGATCCCGGCACAATTGCCGCTGCGATGCCCGGGGCCAGAGATCGCAGCAATCGTTCGTTCGAGTATGACTGGATGGGCGACCGTTATGCGAATTTTCTGGTCAATGAATTTCTGCCTGTCGCGCTGCAGGAACTGAACGTGTCGCCGGATCCCGCGAATCGAGCGGTCTGCGGGATTTCCTCGGGCGGGATTTGTGCCTTCACGGCAGCGTGGGAACGGCCGGATCAGTTCGGCCGGGCGCTGAGTCATATCGGCAGTTTCACCAACATTCGCGGCGGCTGGGCTTATCCCGGACTGGTTCGCCGGACCAGAGACGTCCCGAAACCCGTCCGGGTCTGCCTGCAGGAAGGCAAAGACGATCTGAACAACCTCCACGGGAACTGGCCCCTTGGCAATCAGGAACTGGCCGCTGCACTGCAGTTCGCCGGTTACAGATACAGGCTCGCCATGACGGAAGGCGGCCACAGTGGCAAATGGGCCGGCGAGGATCTGCCGGATGCGCTGCGCTGGCTGTGGGATGACAATGCCGAATCCACCCGCATTCCGATTGTCGAAACCAGACCCGAGTGGCAGCCACACGCCGATGCCGTGCCGCGCGACGATGTTCCGAAAGGCACTGTCGTAACGATGGAACCCTGGGAATCCACCATCTTCCCGGGCACAATTCGCAACTGGTCGATTTATGTCCCGGCCGGGTACAGGCCCGACGAGCCTGCCGCACTGATGGTGTTTCAGGACGGTGAAAGCGTGGCCAGCGTCGATGGCCGCTGGCGGGTCCCGGTCGTGTTCGACAACCTCATCGCGCGCGGCGACATGCCGCCGACGATTGCGGTGTTCATCAATCCCGGGCATGACCAGTCGCAGCCGCGACAGGAGGGCAGACATTCGAATCGATCATTCGAGTACGACAGCCTGGGTGATCGCTATGTGCGATTTCTGCTGGAAGAGATCATTCCCGAAGTCCGCCGGCGCTACAATATTTCCGATGATCCCCGGATGCACGCCATTGGCGGATCCAGTTCCGGGGCCATCTGTGCATTTACGGCGGCATGGGAACGGCCTGACTTTTTCCAGCGGGTCTATTCCAGTGTCGGCAGCTTTACCAATCTGCGGGGCGGTGACGCCTGGCCGTCCCTCATTCGAAAAACGGAACCAAAGCCGATTCGAGTCTATCTGGCGGACACCCGTGGTGATATCGACAACATTGCCGGAAGCTGGCCGTGGGCCAATCAGCAGATGGCAGCGGCATTGACTTACATGGGATACGATCTGCGGTTCGACTGGGCCGAAGGATACGCGCACAACAATGACTTCGGCGGAGCGCGCTTTCCCGATGCGATGAAATGGCTCTGGAGAAATGCGACGCACACGCCCGCGGTCGACACCAGCGGAGATCTTGCTGGTGACCTGACGCTGCTGAACCTGCTGATTCCCGGCCAGTCCTGGGAACTCGTCGCCGACAATCTCGGCTTCGCCGATGCATTGTGTTCGGACAGGGAGGGCAACGTGTACTTCTGCGACATGAAAGCTTCGGTGATTTATCGCATCAGTGCGGCCGACGGGACGCAGACCGAGTTCGCCCGAGAATCCGTGAGTGGTCTTGAATTCGGACCAGATGGCCTGCTTTACGCCTGCCAGGGTTCCAGGAACCGAGTGATCTCCATCAACATCGCCAGCGGTGAAGTCAGGACGGTTGCGGAAGGAGTGAAGCCCAACGACCTCGCTGTGACGAGCGACGGAATCATCCTGATCACCGAAACCGGAGCGCAGCAGGTGACGGCGATCAATGCCAGTACCGGCGAAAAGAAGACCGTGGACACCGGTATCACGAAGCCCAACGGCATCGCTCTGTCGAATGACGGAGGCACTCTGGCAGTTTCCGACTATGGCGGACCTCTCACATGGACGTTTCGCGTCAGGGCCGGCGGAGTCCTTGACGCAAAAATGCCCACCCTGCAGATGCGTCTGGCAATTGACCCCGACGGTCAGTTCCGATTCAACGAAGCCCCGCCATATCGCACCGCAGCACTCGGAGACGGCATGGCGGTCAATACGCCCGCGATGTCAGTGACGATCTGGCTCGCTCTCCTGCGCTCGTTGGCGCGCGAGGACAAACGCTTGGCGTCGCCTGGTCACGCGCCATTCGATGATCGTCTGCCCCTCGGTA
>SYLK01000277.1 GCA_005809115.1 Planctomyces sp.
GAGCAGTTTCAACTCGGTGCTCAACAGTACGGCCACGTTGTTCAGCCTGGGGATCTACGCAAAGATTATGGCACCGGGTGCGTCGGAACAACAGGTGATTCGCGCCGGAAAGAATTTCGGGTGGCTAATCGCGGTGGGTTCGATGCTGGTGGCGCCGCTGCTGGCCGGTCAGCAGAGCATCTTCGGATACCTGCAGAAGATGAATGGCCTGTATTCGATACCGGTCTTCTCCGTCGTGATCGTGGGACTGCTCAGCCGGCGAGTACCGGCGCTGGCTGCCAATGTGGCACTGGTTCTGGGATTCTGCACGATTGCGCTGGGGTACTTCGTGCCGCAGCTGTCTGATTACGTCCGCAGGATGCACGAGTTCCATTTTCTGGGGTCTGTGTTCGTTGTGCTGGTCTCCGTGATGCTGGTGATCGGCCGGATTGCGCCGCGGGCGACGCCGTGGCAGCTGAAGAACAGTGGCCAGGTCGACCTCACACCGTGGAAGCCTGCGGTTCCGCTGGGATTATCGCTCGTCGCCCTTGTGCTGGCGATCTATGTGGCCTTTGCGGACGTATCGATCCTGAGTCGCTGAGGTTACAGCGACACGGCCGATTTCCCCGCGGCGGCCTCGGCTGCTTTTTCGGCGTTCAGTTCGTCAATCAGCGGCCAGAGTTCATCCACATCATCCTTGAAGATGTTGCCGATCAGGACGTCTGTGACGAGCCCCTTCTTGTCGGGATGACGCCGAATCAGCCGCCCGAAATTGAGACCGTCATAAAACTCGCAGACCAGGCGGCGCATCCGTTCCATGCCGGCCACATAAACCGGTTCCCAGCGACGCAGCCTCTCTTCCGACGGATCGCCTGCTGCCAGAGCGTCGCAGACCGCGTCCGCCGCCATGCTGGCCGAGGTCAGCGCCAGCAGAACCCCGGATGAATACAGCGGGTCGAGAAAGCCATAGGCATCGCCGATCAGTACCCAGCCGTCTCCCGCGGTCTGCGTGGCACGGTAGGAGTATTCCTTCTGCGCTCGAAAAATATCGCACCGGGTGGCATTGGCAATGCGAGGCTGCAGACCCGGACAACGCTCGACCTCTTCAAAATAGATCGCCTCGAACTCCTTTGACGCCCGATTCCGGAACAGGTACTCGTCCGCCGCGACCACGCCCACACTGACAATGTCGTCGTGCAGCGGGATGTACCAGAACCAGCCGGCTTTGCCCTTCGTCTGCAGGACAATGGTCGCCCCCGCATCCAGCCCCGGACCCCGTTCGGCCCCCTTCCAGTACGTCCAGATCGCCGCCTTCTTCAGCACGGGATCCCACTGACGCAGTCCCAGTCGGTCGATCATCCGCGATGACTGGCCGCTGGCGTCAATCACAACGCGGGCACGGACCTCCTGCTCCGGCTCGTCTCCCACCCGGACTTTCACACCCACCGCGCGACTGCCCTCGAAGATCACATCCAGCACCCGTGCGCCCTCATGCACACTGACTCCGTGCTCACGCGCGTTGGTCAGCAGCTTGTGATCGAACTCGGACCGGCGAACCTGCCATGTCTGAGATGACACGTGCGGATCGTGCTCCGCAAAATGGAACGGCGCAGAGAGTTTTCCCTGCTCCGTAACAAACTGCACGCTGTATTTCCTCGTGAAGTGACTTTGCTTCATCCACTCCAGCAGACCCAGCCGCTCCAGCACAAAATACGTATGCGGAATCAGCGACTCACCGATGTGAAAACGAGGAAAATGATCGCGTTCAAACAGCTCCACGCGATAGCCCCGCTGAGCAATCAGGGTGGCAGCAGAACTGCCCGCCGGCCCGCCACCAATCACGATCACGTCACATTCCGTCTCAGCACTGGAAATCATTTTTCATCTCCCGCTCTGGCGCATGATTCAGGTCGTCAGGCTTCCTCACCGGTTGCGTCCGCCGGGGAATCGTTGCTCCGGACCCTCCGCGCAGATGCTTGACACCAGCATAATAGGCGTGCAGACAATACTTGTCCAGACAATTATTTTTCGGATCGGTACGCAGGATTTCAGCTGCATAACCCGGCTGTCGCGGGTGGTGCCGGACGGTCGGGTTGTGTCCGGACACTCGGACTCGGACTCGTGCTCCTGCTCTGCATCAGCTCTTCGGACGGATGTTCCAGAGGTGGATCGTGCGATCAAAGCCTGCCGTTGCCAGAAGCTGGCCATTCGGGCTGAATGCCAGACCGTACACTGTATTTCGATGTGCCCTGATGGAAGCCAGTTCAGCGCGGTCCATCACGTTCCAGAATCGTACCGCCCCATCGGATCCTCCCGACGCCAGCCAGTTTCCGTCCTTTGAAAACGTCAGCGACTTGATCCGTTGTGAACGCCCGTCAAGATCAGCCAGAGCGGTGCCGTCATCTCTCCAGAGACGGATCCGGCCATCGCTGCCGCCGGAAGCAAGCAGCCGGGTTCCGGGGATGAAGGCAAGGGCTTCGACCGTTTCGGAGTGGGCCGGGAAAGCGTGGCGGAGGGTTCGCGTGTTCAGATCCCACAGCCGGATCGACAGGTCGTTTCCTCCTGAAGCCAGCAGAGTCCCGTCGCCGGAGAACGCCACGGTCTGGACGGGTTCTGTATGACCGGTCAGGACGGTGATGGCGGTGCCGGATGCTGCATCCCACAGGCGGACGGTCCGGTCGAAACTGCCAGAGGCGAGCCAGTTTGTCGCGCTGGACACGGCGGCGCAGGACAGGTAGTCCGCGTGGCTGCCCAGGGTGGAGATCAGGCGACCGTCGGGCGTCCAGAACCTGAACGATTTGTCCAGGCTGGCCGAAACGATCCGCCCGTCCTTCAGAAAATCGACGAAAGTCACTCCGTCGCCATGGCCCGTCAGGGTTCCGGTGTGTGTCCCGTCGGCGGCATCCCAGAGTTTCACCGTATTGTCCAGACTGGCCGTCGCGACTCGCCTGCCATCCGGCGAAAACGCCACCCAGTATACGGCATTGCCGTGCGTGAGAGTGCGAGACAGGGTGAGCTGTGGCTGCAGCCGGCTGTCATTGGCAGGCATCTGAGGGATCCGGCTGCATTCAGACGAGTTCGGCGAGGGGTCGGTACAGATCATGATCGACGAGATACTGTGGTCGGCCGGTCAGATCGTCAAGGGTGGTATGATTCGGGTCGATTCCGAGATTCTGATACAGGGTGGCGAAGACTTCCTGGAAGTGGACCGGCCGACTGTTCGGCACTTCGGCATACTGGTTGGTCGAACCGATCACCTGTCCGGTCCGCATTCCGCCCCCGGCCAGCAGGGCACAGCCCACCTGCGGCCAGTGATCGCGCCCGCCATTTCTGTTGATGCGGGGCGTCCGCCCGAACTCGCCCCAGACGATTACCGAAACGTCACCGGCGAGTCCGCGTTCGTGCAGATCGTCAAGCAGTGCGGCCAGGCCCTGGTCCAGCAGCGGCAGATGGTCGCGTGCATTTTCGAAATTCGTGCCGTGCGGACGTCCGTGCCAGTCCCACCGCCCGTAGGCCAGGCTGACAACGCGGACCCCGGCTTCGATCAGACGGCGCGCGGTCAGGAAATAGTCGTTTGTGATCGGACCGGCGTCACCGAAACCCGCGGGTTCCAGGCAGCCCCGACCATAACGATCACGCACGCGGGGGTCCTCCAGTTCGAGATCCAGCGCATCGGTCAGCCGACTGGAGGTGAGCAGACTGAATGCCTGCTGGTAACAGGAATCCGCAGCATCCAGCACGCCGCTGTGTTCGGCATCGCGTTTCAGGCGATCGAGGACCTGCAGCAGATTTTTCCGTGCCCCCAGTTCTTCGCGGGTGACCTTCAGTTCCAGATCCAGTGTTCCAGCGCCGGGAGCCAGCGGTGCATGCGCCTGTCGGCAGAAACCCGGCTGACCCGGGTCGCCCCATGTGGGAACCTTCATTCTGGGAGTGAGGCTCACAAACGGAGGAATGCTGACGTCGACCGCGCCCTGAATTCTGGAAACGACCGAGCCGAACGACGGCCAGCCGCCAGGCGGCTGCGGAGCCACGGTTCTTCCCGTCAGACATTGGAATGCAGCGTGCCGTCCCTCCGAACCGACGAGCGACCGAATCACGGCCAGACGGTCCATTCGCCGGGCCAGCAGCGGCAGCAGCTCACAGATTTCAATCCCCGGCACATTTGTCGCAATGGGCTGGAATTCGCCCCGGATCTCAGCCGGAGCCTCGGGCTTGAGGTCCACCATGTCCTGATGAGGCGGTCCGCCGGACAGGAATATCATGATGACGGATTTGTCCGATCGCGTGCGTCCCGCGGCCGCCTCGGCCCGCAGAATTTCGGGCAGTCCGATCCCGCCCATGGACAACCCGCCGATCCGCAGAAAGGAGCGGCGCGAGATTCCATCGCACAACACAGATCCCGGTCCCGATAACGTCAGCATTTGCAGCTACCTCTCTGACAGCATCCCTGCAGCGGGCCGGTCTGTGCGGGACGCTGCAGTTCAGTCTGCCTGGTCGGACACGTCGCGATTCACACGTGACGATCAGCAGATCACTGACACTCGTCGTGCCGTGGCAGACAACTTCCTGAGTATATCGGATTCGAATCGGATTCGGCAGAGTTCCGTCGGAATTGCGGGAGTCGGTCGCGTCGTGCGGGTGACATCGCGTAACGTATCAGGAGCCCGGAGCGACGGCGGCAGTTGTACTGCGGACTCGTGCAGCTCGCGAGTCCCAGATTTCGAGATAATGGCGGAAGGACGGGCGAT
Organism: Planctomyces sp.; assembly: GCA_005809115.1. Classification (GTDB taxonomy): domain Bacteria; phylum Planctomycetota; class Planctomycetia; order Planctomycetales; family Planctomycetaceae; genus F1-80-MAGs062. Next base: position 4,728 of record SYLK01000277.1, read on the forward strand.
CAGCTGACTGTTCCTGCAGCATCCGGCGGACGAGTTCGGTGAGCTCCCGTTCCTGATCGAGAGTCAGGCGGCCGATCAGGACGCGGGTCCGCAGAAAGACGAAGTAGGTGTCCAGCACGTCACAGCGGCAGTAGTCGTTGATCTGATCGGCATGTCCGTCGAAATACAGGCCCTGCACCTGTGACCCGTCGATGCCCGATTTTCCCGGTTTGTCGATCAGGTTCGCCAGCAGATTCAGACCGCCACTGACCCGGACAGCGCTGAAGTTGGAGAAAAAATCCTGCAGGTCAATATGCGAGTCGAGATTATAGCGGTTGCGAGCCTGTTCGAAGGAGCGGGATTCCACATTGAACCATGCGGGAATGGCGAGTCCCTGTCGAAACGCGCCGAGTTCGAGGACGGGCAGGTCATAGCCTCGACCATTGAACGACACCAGGGTAGGGCGTTCATAGTGATTCCATCCCTGCCAGAAGCGTCGGACAATTTCCTGCGGACGGAATTCCGGCGCGTCCAGTACGGTGAGTTCCAGCAGGCGGAAATCTTCGGCCACCTTGGCCACGGCGACCGAAACGGGAACGACGAAGGAGGGCGGCAGAACATCCCGCCCGGTCTCCTCCAGCAGCGTCGCGCGGTATCGGTCGATGGCCTCGCGCGGTGTGAGTTGTTCGTCGGGATAACGAACCCGCTGAATCAGTTCACCGTCACCGACCGCCTCCACATCAAACACCAGATATCGGACTTCACTCATGCGATCACTCCTGCCGGGGAATCGTGCGGCGCGGGCACGCGTCAATGCCTGGCGTCCGAGCTGCGTCTGCCGGTATGATGTGTGACCGGCGGGCGTCGGACTCACAGGGACTGACGGCGTGAAGTGATTCTAGAATGATCTTCGGGCGGATGACACCGATCGCCCGGCAATGGCAGTGCTGCCGAAGTGAGTTTCAATTCGGCTGAAGCAGTGCAGCGCCCCCGCGGCGGGCCACGGAACCGTGCCAGGAACTGAATCTGATGAGGTCGGAAAAGACACCGCCCGGTCGCCCGGAACGTCAGCCGGATGAGCTGGAAGAGCAGGCGATTCGCGGTCTGACAGGTGCTTACCAGAAGATGCGACAGGAGATTTCACGGGTCATCATCGGGCAGGATGATGTGGTGGATCAGCTGCTGATCGCGATGTTCTCGAAAGGTCATTGTCTGCTGGTCGGCGTACCCGGACTGGCCAAGACGCTGTTGTGCAGTACGATCGCTTCGATTCTGCAGCTGTCGTTTCGCCGGATTCAGTTTACGCCGGACCTGATGCCGTCAGACATCACGGGCACGGATGTGCTGCAGGATGATCCGGAAACGGGGCGTCGGGTGTTTCAGTTCGCGCGGGGGCCGTTGTTCACGAACGTCCTGCTGGCGGACGAAA
>SYLK01000278.1 GCA_005809115.1 Planctomyces sp.
ATGCCGGCTCGGCCAGCGTCGAGGGACTCGACAGCCAGGCAGACGCACTGGAAATCCGCCGACGAGTGGGTTACATCCCGGAACGCCCCGCGCTCTATGAGTGGATGACTGTCGACGAGATCGGATGGTTTGTGGCGGCACTGTATCCCGGAGACTTCCGGCAGGAGTACCAGCAGCTGCTGCACCGATACGGGGTGTCGCCGGAACAGAAGATCCGGAATCTTTCCAAAGGCAACCGGTCCAAAGTCTCACTGGCGCTCGCGCTGGCTCACCGGCCCCGGATCCTGATTCTGGACGAACCGACATCGGGCCTGGATCCGCTGGTACGCCGTGAGTTTCTGGAAAGCATGGTGGATGTGGCGTCGGAGGGGCGGACGGTCATCATTTCCAGTCACCAGGTTCAGGAAGTCGAGAGAATTGCTGACCGCGTGGCCATTCTGCTGCAGGGGAAGCTGGTCTGTCACGACCGGCTGGATGAACTCAAACAGGAGGCGCGGGAGGTGACTGCCGTCCTCGCGCCACAGCAGCAACAGGCACCCGAGGTTCCCGGCGAAATCATGGCCCATCTTCCCATGGGGCATGAACACGTCTGGCTGGTGCGTGGACTGGATGAATCCGCATGGATGGAACGCTGCCGACATTCCAACACCGTCACGGAGGTCCGCCAGCCGGACCTCGAAGATCTGCTGCTTCTGCTGCTGCGTGAATATCGGGGACGCGGAAGCCGTGCGGCAAAACCCGTGCCCACCTTCGCCGAATGAGTGGCTCTGTGGCGACCTGTTTCGCCATGTCCCGGTCTCGCTTGTCTATCCCGGTCGTGTCAGTACCCCAAAGCCAGAAGGAGTCCGTCCATGGTCTCCCGGAGCCCCCAGATGGTCTCTCCCGTTGTCCGGCGAATTCTGTGGAAGGAATATCGCAGTCAGTCGGCAGTCTGTCTGGCGATCGCCCTGGAACTGCTGCTGATCCAGTTCTGGTGGGCCACGTTCGGATTTCAGTCGCTCAGCATCTACGGTCTGTTCGGAGCGACCTGGGTCATGTCCGGTGTGCTGGCACTGACGACTAGTGCCCTGCTGTTTGCCGCCGAGTCCGAAGCCGGAACCGACAGCCTGTTTCGCCAGTGGCCCGTTCGTGTCCGAGACATGCTGACCGGCAAGCTGGGATACGGTGTGTTGTCCGTTACCGCGATGATTGTCTTTGGAGTGCTGACGACATTCTTCACGGTGTCGGCCGCGGGGCGACTTCATCCGGGGCTGTCGGATGGCCTCTGGTCGTCGGGATCCATCGGGCACGCTCGCTCGGTCGTCGGTCTGTTCGCGTGGGGAGTCTTCTATTCCATTCTGACACGAAACGTACTGTGGACGCTGGCCCTGGGCGCGCTGACCGAGATTCTTGCCGCCGGAATTCTGGAGGGTATGACCGGAGCAGGGCCGTTCGGCTCCTGGATGGACTCTCTGGGCTACGTCGCGATCGTGGTTGGAGTGATGGCGGTTGATCGAAGGCTCCTGCTCCGCTGGATTGCGTTTGAGAACGATGTGCCTGTCATCACGTCGATGTGGACGACCAATTCCCGACCCGAGGGTACCGTGGTCGGTCAGACCTCAACCAGCACGGTGAGCGTCGTGAGCCCCGTTTCGAGGCTCCAGGCGTACCGCTGGTCATATTTCGTCGGTGCTCTGTGCGGGCTTGTCGGTACGGCTGCCGTTGTGGGAATGGGCCTTGATGGGAGCCCGCCGTCGCGAAAGGTACGCCTGCTGCCGGACGATGCGGTCGGTCTGCTGCTGGTCATCCTGATGACGGGCGTTGCGGTCTGGCGCCTCTGGCCGTTTGCACAGGTCCGCAAGTCAGAGGACGCGACAGGTGCGATGTCCGGACGGCGTTCTGCAGGACGATTCTCGCGCACTGCCGAGTACTTCAGCCTTGCTGCCGTCATTGTGCCCCCCTTTGTCCTGGGGGTGACTGCGACGTACATCACGCTGATAATTCTGCTGATGTCGAGTGATGACACCGCCAGGACGCAGGTTCGGCCTTCCGGTTCGTATGCATCCCTGGCGTTCCTGATCGCTCTTGTCAGCACGCTGGCGGTTCTCGCCGGGGACAGTCTGCTGCGGTCGATGACCGCATGCAGAACAACGGGCTGGCTGCGTCTGCTGCACTTCCTTCAGTCCACCTCCGGTATCATCGGGCGTGGCACTTCGTCCCTCATCTGGATCGAGATTCGACGAGCGACGCCGGTCCTGTTCGGCGGCTGGCTCGTGCTGGCACTCGTGACCCGAAATCCCTGGAGCAGCGTTTACGTTTACGGGGGATGGCAGGCAGGAATGCTGGAGCTGATCAGCATGATGCTGGCGGGCGTGCTGTGCGGACTGATGACGATCCTGCCGGACAGGGCCGGAGGAACGTTGCTGTTTCTGTCGCAGCGTGGAGTTTCCGCCACCGGGATTCTGGCCAGTAAGATTGCCGTCTGGGGAGTGACTTTCGCGCTGATGGTCATCCCGTCAGTCCTCTTCGGCCAGTACTTTTGGCCCGATCTGGTTGTCACAGACTGGTACGGCGCGCAGGAATTCCTGGCAGAACTGATCCGTCAGGGAGAATTCCCGACCGTCACTCGGATCCTCTCGCAGACCAGGGGACTCTGCCTTACGGCATTGCTGCTGGGGACGTTTACCGCCGGCGTGCTGGCAGCGGAATGGATCCGGCGACAGATTCTGGCATGTTCTGTCGCGGTGCCGCTGACAGCCGTGTGGTGTTGCTGGATGTCGGTGATCGTCGGTTCCTGCGCGCCGTTCGGCTCGTTCATTGTTTTCCCGCTGGTGATGATCTGGGTGGGAATTTTCTGGACGGGAACCACCTCAATCCTGGGGCACACAACGTGGCGTTCGCGACTCGGCCGGGCAGCCTGGCTGCCGCTGATCGCTCTGATCACGCTGCATGCGTTCCGCGATTTTCGGGCGTATGAAATCCCTCCCGTCAGTCATCGGTTCTCGCCTGAAGTGCTGCGTGAACCGGCACACCACCGCTACGGCCGATCAAGGCCCGACGACCTGCTGACGCTTGGGATGGCCGCGTACGACGGACCCATTCGGACTTTC
>SYLK01000279.1 GCA_005809115.1 Planctomyces sp.
CGCTCCTCGACGACATGTGTCGCCTCGTCACTCTTCCTGGCATCTCGACCACTCGCGATGCAACGCGGCCACGCAGGTTTTGTCAGGGGTTCTAAGCCAGAATCGCCTGAATGACCTGACCGGCAACGTCGGTGAGTCGAAAGCGACGTCCGTTGTATTTGTAGGTGAGGCGTTCATGACTGATCCCCAGCAGGTGCAGGATCGTGGCATGCAGATCATTCAGATGCACTCGATCCTCGACGGATTTGTAGCCCAGTTCATCGGAGCTGCCATAGCTGACTCCGCCCCTGACACCACCGCCGGCCAGCCATGCGCAAAAATTGTGCGGATTGTGGTCACGGCCCGGTTTATCCGCGATCTGAGCAATCGGAAGTCTGCCGAACTCGCCGCACCAGATGACCAGCGTCTCGTCCAGCAGGCCACGCGCTGCCAGGTCGCTCAGCAGACCAGCCACCGGCTGATCTGTCTCGCCCGCGAATTGCCGATGATTTCCCTCAATGTCGCTGTGACCGTCCCAGGATCGCTGATTCTCCATCCCGCCCGAGTAAATCTGTACGAACCGCACGCCTCGCTCCACCAGCCGCCGCGCGGTCAAACACTGTCTGGCAAAGTGATCACACAGCGAATTCCCGATGCCATACAATTCCTGAATGTGTCGTGGTTCTGCGGCAATGTCCAGGGCCTCGGGAGCGGCCGACTGCATGCGAAACGCCAGTTCAAAGCTCTCGATTCGCGCGGCCAGATCGGTATCGGCGGCATACTGCCGAAGATGCAGCCCGTTCAGCTCATTCAGCAGGTCCAGTCCGTTCCGCTGCGCTGTCTGAGTCACGCCATCCGGGCGAACGAGATTATCGATTGGTGGCCCCTGCGGACTCAGATACGTTCCCTGATACACACCCGGCAGGAATCCCGAACTCCAGTTGGAAGCGCCGCCCTTTGGCAGACCCCGCCCCCTCGGATCACTCATCACCACGAAACCCGGCAGGTTTGCGCTGTCACTGCCCAGTCCATAGGTGACCCACGAACCGACACACGGAAATCCCATGCGAGGAAAACCCGTGTTCATGGCGAACAAGGCGGGCGAGTGATTGTTCGACTCGGTATATCCCGACCGGATTACCGCCAGTTGATCCGCATGGCGCCCCAGACAGGGAAAGATCTCCGGAACCATCAGCCCACACTCACCTCGCGGCGTAAACCGGAAAGGCGACTGCATCAACTGACCGACGGCATCTTTGAAGAAGCCCGTGGTGTCACTGAATTCGGGATCAAATTCCCGGATCGAGCGACCATGCCACTTTGTGAGTTCCGGTCGATAATTCCAGGTATCGACCGGGCTGGGTCCGCCATTGATAAAAATCCAGATGACCCGTTTCGCCCGCGCCACAGAATGCGGCGGCGCTGCGGCCAGGGGACTGACCACACCATCCGCGGCGTCGCTCGCGGCAGGCACTGCCTCCAGCAGCCCATCATCACGCAGCAGTCCGGCAAGGCCGAGCATGCCCAGGCCGCATCCGGCTCGCTGCAGCAGGTCCCGCCGTGAAACGAACGGCTGCTTGTTCATGGCGGGTGAGCCCCCCAAAAAATCGACTGCGTTTTCCGGCCAGCCGTCCAGCACCCCGCGCTGTCAGCGGGTTTCACCGGAAAAGCACATCAGCTGACCGTTTTCCAGACTGGCAAAGACACGCCCCGATGCGTCCGTCGCGATACCACTCAGCACGGTATTCGCCGGCAGCGGATGCTCCCACAGGTCCACTCCGTCAGAAATCCGCACAGCGCCGACAAACGGCTTGTCCGGCTGGTTTTCCGGGTGTCCCGATGCGACCAGCACATCACCCGCGACAATAAAACCGGTGAATCGCCGATTCTTTGCGTCCTGCCACAGAAGGGCCGGCGTCGGTTCGGCTTCCTTCCCGCGACGCTGCAGAAACTCGCCCGCAGCGTCCTTCTGCTTCCGGGATACGCCTGCCGGCAATGCCGCTTCCAGTGACAGACTGCTGAATGCCGTCCCGTCATAGTTGGCATCGTGGCACAGCACCTTTCCATCCGGCAGGGTATGCTCCAGCGAGACATAGCGACCGTATTCGGGATAGTACGCCGAGAAGGCCGTGCGATAGTCGGAGAAAATCTGGTGTCGGACTTCGTTCCGACACTCCAGAGTCTCCAGACTGTACCGAGCGGTTTCGTAGATGCCACCACCCAGAAAACGCAGTTCTCCGTCCTCGATCGACAGATGTCCCTGCAGGCTGACACCGCTGTTGACGACATCCGAAAGGCGACCGGAGTTGTCATTCCGGGCCAGGAGTCTGCCAGTCGCCGCATCAAGCGCAACCACATAGGTTCCATCATAATGAGTGATTCCCGCAGCCGCATAAATTCGGCCGCCCTCCGCGACCACACCTCCGGACACCGGCCAGCGCGAGATCAGCTGGCCGTAGACCGGAATCCGGCGATCCTGGGGCGCCACACGAAATGTCCACAGGGGGCGGCCTGTCAGTGCCTCGAACGCGTAGACACGACCATCCGCACAACCGACGAACAGCCGATCCTGATGAACCACCGGCGGAAAGAACACGGCACCTCCGGTCCTGGCTCTCCAGGCTTCCGTTCCGGCAGCCGTGAACGCCCGGACGATTCCCGTCCGATCCGCCACGAAAACGTGGCCACCGGCAGTCACCGGAGCAGTGAGCAGTTCCCGCGACACCACATCCACCGTCCACGCGGGACGCACGCTCTCGGCAATGACCGCAGCAGACACATGAGAGTTACCGCTGTTGCCGCGAAATGCCGTCCAGTCACCCGGCTGCATCCCGATTGCGCGCACCGCCGTGCCGCCCGTGTGGACAGTCAGCGAGTCCTGCTCGATCTGGTGCAGGCTGGCACCACTCGCTGCCTCGGAGCCACTTCCCGCAGAACCGCTCTCCCCGGCAGAACTGCTTCTGACATCGTCTCTGGGACGCAGGCCGATGTTTCCGTACAGCGAGAGCTGGCAGCCACACATCCACGGCCCCCAGTAGAGATGGCCATTCGAGATAATGACGCCGTCCTGGCAGGGCGGCCGCATGGGAGCGATATGTTCCGTGGCGTTGTCATC
>SYLK01000280.1 GCA_005809115.1 Planctomyces sp.
GGCACTTGCCGGCAAACTGGTGACTCGGGTGATCTATCTCGAACAGCCGTCGATGGCTGCTGCCCTCGACCCGCTTCGTCGCGAGATTCCACAGGCGGTTTCTCCGGCGGATAATGCGCTTCAGGAAGCTGACCGGCTGGGTCGGCCGATGATTATCGTCCGCATCGGAGGACGTATTCCCTCGGGGCCGGACATGCCGCTATCTTTCTACGGCAGTGGCGGAGCCGTCAGCCTGAGTGCCCCGGCAGCTCCGGCAGGTGATGTTGTCCAGATGTCGGATCCACGCCGCCGCGCCACGACGGTCGCCGGCCGCTGATCCAGCCAACGCGACCAGACCAGCCAACGCGACCAGACCAGACGCTCAGACCAGGAATACCGGCATGCATAACTTCACGCGGATGCTTCTTCGGCGCTGGACGGTCCCTGCGGCTGCGGTGACCGGTCTGCTGTTTATTCCCGCCTGTGGTTTGTCCTCAGCTGTCCGGCAGCAGCCCGACCATGTGTTCTCCACCGGTTCTCCGCGGGATCTGGAACATGGCATTGAGGCCGGCGGTGCACCCGTCAGAGCGAACTATGAGCAGCTCGACGGCACGGCGACGTCAGAAGCCGTGCATGCCACGTTTGATCAGCAGCACGCTGCGGTGCCGTCTCCTGCCGCCCCGTCTCCTGCCGGAGTTCTGTCTTCCGTCACCGACGGCGTCTACCGGACGGCCAGCATGAAACGTCCGCGTGGCTCGAGCGCGCCGTCCGCGCTCCAGACGGGCAGTGCATCGTCTGAGCCGAGATCTTACACCCGCCAGGACGGGACGCCTGACAACGCGATGGAATCCGTAGCGCCGGCTCCGCTGGCCGACCAGTTTGCCGACGAATATGTATTCGACGGCGGTCATCACGGGATTCCGAAACGTGGTGCGCCCGAAGGTGGCCTCGGCCTGCAGACCGAAGATGCCGTCGCGGAATTTGCAGATCATACCGGAGCCCGGCGAATGAAGCCGTCGAACCGCGTGGCGATCTACTCGCCTCGCTTCGGATCCGTGCGATCTGTGTCAGGTCTCGAAGTCGATGTGAAAGTTGATGCCGCGCTCGCCACCCGCGATGCGCTCGCTGTCGGAAATCTCAGGACTGGTCAGTCCGCCTCAGAAAGCGTGCTCGGGACCGGAGTGGTTGGTCTGGGTGCGAGAAATCGCGTGGACGGCATGCAGACGGCGCTGCCCCCGTCGCAGTCCTCGAAAACTGATCAGCTGGCGGAGTCACGGAAGGCCGACCAGATCGTGGAAGGTCGCCGGTACATGAACGTGGAAGAATTTGAGCGAGCCGACGCTGCGTCGCTGCAGACAATGCTGCAAAATGCGCTGGTCTGGACTCGGGAAGAATTTCCCCAGATCGTCGGATCGTCTGCCGCTGCGGGTGACCTGAAGGCCGTGTTCAAGGTGCAGCAGACCGTGGGCCTCGAAGACGAACGCCGAACGGTCGGTGATCTGCAGATTGTGAAGCTGGCCGACCGCAGCGTGGCCCAGTCGGGCGACACCGTGACATTCACGCTCCGATTCCGGAACCTTGGCGATTTCGACATCCATGACGTGAAGATCGTCGACAACCTGACCCCGCGGCTGCAGTACGTTGCCAACTCGGCCGTGATCACGGCCAGCAATCCAGGCGAAATCACAGTCGACGTCCCCGAAGAAGGTCGCACCGTCCGCAATCGGGGACAGGAGAGTCAGCAGCTGACCGGGGATGTCAATGTCGTACCCAATGGCGAAGGCAGCCAGGTCCTCACGTTCACTCTCGATCAGCCGCTGCGAGGACACGGCAGCGGCGTGATTACATTCGATGCTCGCGTGCGATAACCAGCGAATCCAGCCATCGACGATGCTCGCCCCATCTCCGATGGCCCAGCCGGATGCACATTGACAGCGCGCACCGCGATCGGTGCGTAAGTCCGTCAGTCATCCTGCCAGCAGATCAGTGGTCAGCCGGTCGATGTTTTCGCTTCCGTCAGTAACTGACGCGAAACTCACGAAGAATGTCCTCATCCAGCTCGATGCCCAGACCGGGGCCGGATGGGACGGCAACGCGTCCGTTCACCAGCGGTGGCAGATTGCGGACCAGTTTTCTCATCAGAGGTGACGGCCGCAGGCAGTATTCCACCAGGTCACCGTCTGGCACTGAGGCCATCCAGTGCAGAGAGGCGGCGAGATTGATGCCGGTACTGAAACAGTGCGGCACCGGCTGTCGACCGGCTCGGGCGCACAAGTCGGAAACGCGGCGGCACACGGTCAGGCCACCGCAGAAGGCCACGTCCGGCTGAATCACATGGACGCCGCGCTCGATCAGGTCTTCAAAATCCCAGTGGGTCACGTCGCCTTCGCCCGCCGCGATTTTCACGGGAGAATTGCGGCAGAGTTCCGCGTATCCGCGGCGGTCATCCTGTGACAGCGGCTCCTCCAGCCAGGCGAGATGGAATGGCGCCAGCAGCTTTGCCCGGGACACCGCGGTGCGGACGTCCCAGGCATGTCCGGCATCCACCATCAGATCGCGTTCCGGCCCCAGAACATCACGCGCTGCGCGAACGTGTGCCACATCCACGTCCGCATCCTTTCCGAACGGCCCCCATCCGAACTTGGCTGCCGTCAGGCCCAGATCGACAAACTGCCGCGACAGGGTCGCCGTTTCCTCCGGAGTATTCCCGAACAGCACGCTGGCGTAGGCACGGACTGTCTGCCGGTAATTCCCGCCCAGCAATTCACAGACCGGACGTCCTTCCACCTGCCCACGGATATCCCAGAGGGCAATGTCGGCGCCACTGATGGCATGGATCGCGGCACCACGCCGACCGTAACGATTCGTCTCGTAATACATCCTGCCCCAGAGTCGTTCCACATCCAGCGGGTCCTCGCCGACCAGAATGGATGTCAGGCCGTGTCGGCGGGCGGCGGATCGGGGAGCGTCGAAACACGCCTTGCAGACATACGACTGACTGGTGACTTCACCAATCCCCGTGATCCCTGCATCAGTGTGAATCCGCACCACCAGCACGTCGAGCGTTCCGTCGGGGATCTCTTCCACCACGGGGACCCGCAGATGAATCGGTTCGACCTGAGTGATTTTCATGCCATCGGCCTTTCAGTCGCAGCAGCGGGATCCTGGCGGGAAGACATTCTGAGGGAGATTCGCGCCCGAACCGCATCCGAAACCGGTGCATTCTTCGGGCCAGCCCATTATAGTGTGATCGCACGATCGATGTTCAGCCAGTGAACGAAGTCGCCGTGCGCACTTTCCGTCCCCTGCCAGCTGAGCCTGTCTGCAATGATCAATCCGTCTGCTGCCGTCGATCCGGCGCTGCGTGCCTGGGACGCCGTTGCTCCGCCGGCTGCCCCACTCGTACCTTACCCGGATGAGCACTGGGACTGGGCTGCCATCAACGCTGCGCCGCTGATCGACCCGACGGCCTGGGTCGCGCCCGGCGCTGTCGTGACCGGTCGCGTCCGGCTGAAAGCCCGCAGTTCGATCTGGTACGGTTGTGTGTTGCGCGGGGATCAGCAGTACATCGAAGTTGGTGAGGAAACCAATGTGCAGGACGGCAGCATTCTGCACGTTGAGGAAACTCATCCGTGTATTCTGGGAAATCGGGTGACGCTGGGGCATCGGGCGATCGTCCACGGGGCAACGGTTGAGGACGGGGCACTGATTGGTATCGGTGCAATTGTCCTGAGCAGGTGTGTGATCGGCGAGGGAGCCCTCATTGCGGCCGGAGCAGTGGTGACAGAAGGAGTCCGGGTGCCACCCTTCACATTGTGGGCCGGCTGTCCGGCGCGGCAGCTGAAGGAAATTTCTGCTGAGCAGCGAGTGCGCCTGTCCCGCACATATCAGCACTACGTCAACAACGCTGCCGGTCATCTTGCCGTATTCGGTCATCTCATGCAGCCATCAAACTGCGATCCGGATCAGGAAAACGCCACCTGTGTTCGGCCCGGGGATCAGCCGGCCTCTGAGACACCTTGACCACCTCGTCAGGTGACTCGTGCCCGAACCAATCCGCATGCAGCCTGGAACCGGCGTCCGGGATCCGCCGACTGCCCGTGGACTTGTGGCACCTTCCCGCACTTTCTACACTCAGGACCGTGGAGTTCCCTTTTTCCTTGTTCCTGGAGTGCGGATATTCGCAAAATCTTCATGCTGCTGATTCCCGTCGTTCTCGTTTTCTCCGGACCCGCAGTTGAAGCGGGGATTATGGTCTTTGTGGCGGACCTGTCAGGCGCGGCTGAGTCGCCTCCCAACGGATCGCGCGGGATCGGTACTGCCCGAGTGGATTTCGATTCAACCGGGCATACGATGCGGGTCCGTGCCGAATTTTCCGGCCTGAGCAGTCCCACCACCGCGGCGCACATTCACGCCTCGACCGCTGTCGCCGGTACGGGGACGGCAGGAGTGGCCACAACGACACCGACATTTCCCGGTTTTCCAGCCGGAGTGCTCAGTGGCAGCTACGACATGACGTTCGATATGACGCTGGCAGCCTCCTATCGGGCCGCGTTTATTACCGCAAATGGTGGCACACCAGGGGGTGCCGAAGCAGCATTGCTGACGGCCCTGACTGACGGCAAAGCTTACCTGAATATTCACACGAGCGAATTCCCCGCCGGTGAGATCCGTGGTTTCTTGACGGCAGTACCAGAGCCGGGTCATGCCGTGCTGCTTGCAGCCTGCGCGATGGGAGCCGTTCTCTGGCGGCGGTCCAGACAGTGCCGAGCTGCTGACCAGACAGAAGTCTGATTGACGCCTTCGCCTCGCCCACCCGGCTGCAGTGTGGTCAGCAGGAAATGTTCACCGGCGCGCTTCGCCCTGTGGACGTGTCAGGAGGTAGCGCCGGGTGCGGAGGCCGGGTCCGGCAGGCGCACGGGAACACCTCGGTCGGCGAGGTAGCGTTTAGTTTGTTCGATCGTGTATTCGCCGTAGTGAAAAATGCTGGCCGCAAGTGCCGCGCTGGCACCGCCTGTCGTGACCGCCTGAAACAGATGTTCGGGACATCCGGCTCCGCCACTGGCCACGACGGGGATTGAAACGGCGTCGGCGACGGCGCGCGTGATTTCCAGGTCGTAACCATCTTTCGTGCCATCCGCATCCATGCAGGTCAGCACGATCTCGCCCGCCCCCAGACGTTCCACTTCCTGTGCCCAGGCAACCGCCTCAAGTCCGGTGGGAATTCGCCCGCCGTTGATATGCACGTCCCAGACCTCGCGTCCCTGTGTGCGAATCCGTTTGGGATCGATATTCACGACAATACACTGACTGCCGAAGCGGAGCGCTGCCTCACGGACGAACTGTGGGTTCGTGACGGCTGTGGAGTTGATGGAGACCTTATCACAACCGGCGTTCAGCAGCCGCCGGATGTCGTCAATCGTGCGAATTCCTCCGCCCACGGTGAGCGGCATAAAGATCACTTCCGAGGTCCGTGCCACGACATCCAGAATGATGTCCCGTTGTTCGTGACTGGCCGTGATGTCCAGGAATACCAGTTCGTCCGCGCCCTGCTGTTCGTAGCGCGCGGCAACCTGTACGGGGTCCCCCGCGTCCTGCAGATTGAGGAAATTCACACCCTTCACGACTCGTCCCGCATGGACATCGAGACAGGGGATGATACGCTTTGCCAGCATGCTGTTGGTGATCTCCAGGAACACGGGCTCTGGTCCGTTCCGATGATCGACCCCGCGTCATGGCTTCCGGACGAAGATCGGGCCATCATCGGGCGATTCGGGTTCCGAGGTACTATAACGTGTGCGGTGGAGGTTTTTGGGAGTTGTGCCGCAGGATTCTCCCGACGCGTGCGGAATTTTCTGTTGCTGGAACCGTGGGTATCACCCCGGTGATGAATCACGATGAATGAAACCGATTTGACTGTTCGGGTGGAGACCGGAACGCGGGCGTACGACATCCGCATTGGCAATTCTCTGCTTGAACAGGCCGGACCGCAGATCTGCCGCTGGCTGCAGCGGCCGCAGGATGCCGCGCTCAGAATTCTGGTGGTGACGGACTCCACCGTGCAGCCGCTGCATGCGGACCCGGTGCGTCGCAGCCTGGCGGCCGCTGGTGTCGAGGTTTCCGTCGCCACGGTTCCGTCGGGCGAGGTCTCCAAATCTTTCGCGCAGGCTCAGTTGTTATATGATCGGCTGGTCGACATGGCGGCGGATCGCCAGACCGTGGTGGCCGCGGTTGGCGGAGGTGTGGTCGGCGATCTGGCAGGATTCGCAGCCGCCACCTACGCACGGGGTCTGCGACTGGTGCAGATTCCCACAACACTGCTGGCGATGGTCGACAGCTCGGTCGGCGGCAAGACGGGGATCAACCATCCGCGGGGCAAGAA
>SYLK01000281.1 GCA_005809115.1 Planctomyces sp.
CAGGTCTTCCAGAGTCCGAAGATTCTCCTGAATCCGAACACGATCGACCTCGTGTAGTGCGGCCGACGGCTCACAGTGCTGCTCCGGAAAAATTCGGCGGGCTGTGTCGCGCAGGATCAATTCCGCGGCCAGTGCGTGGAGTGGTGCCGCAGCCGCAGACCTGTCGGACAATTCGGCCCCCGCTGTCAGGACTGCGACAGCATCGGCCTGACCCGATTCCAGCAGAATCGCCTGAGCGTGCCGGAGTCGCTGAACTGCCGGCGACGAGGCAGTGTTTACGGAGACTTCCAGGAGTTGTCGCATCTGCGCCGCAGTCCTGCAGGCCGTCACGGAGAGAGGTGTGGCCGTCAGAACCAGGTCATCGTCACTGGAAAGTGAACCCAGCAGCAGCGTGGCTCCGTCGGGCAGGAATTCGGCAGGGACTCGCCGGGCAGTTCCGGAGGCAATGTCGATCTGCGCCACGGTGCCATCCACTTCCGGAACGAGACAGTGTGTGGCACCGCACAGGGCGCGACCTGTCGCAGGATTCGTTTCGACGGCCCAGATTTCTGCGCCGGAAGCCGCGTCGAGCGCGCGGCAATGCCGTGAACCTGCCAGGATTACGCGCCCTCCGGTCACACCGACAACGTAGCTGTCCTGACTTTCAGCAAAGACGACAGGGCGGACCGGACGGCGACTGACCTGCCAGCGAATCTCGCCGGTCTGTGTATCCAGTGCTGAAATGCGGGCCGAATTCGCACTGGAACTGATCAGCAGTGAGTCACTGATGACCGGCAGAAACGCCGTTGCGGGATCACCGTGCAGATCATCCAGCATTGCGGGCATCAGTGCCGTTCGCTCGGTCGGATCGGCAATCGTGGTGGCCCACAGCAGCGTACCATCCGGCGGATGGACTCCGAGAACTATTCCTGAGGCCAGCGAACAGACGACGACGTTGCCGGACATCAGGCAGACATTGACACCAACCGGACGGTCCGGCGCTGAATATTCCACCGCCGCACGGGACTCGGCCCACGTCAGCGGCTGTCGCCAGATCAGGGACCCGTTCGCTCGGTCCAGACAATTGATGAACTGCTGATCGGCTGTGGCGGACAGCAGATAAAGATGTTGTCCAGCCCCCGCCGGTGCACTGAGAAATCGGTGTGACTGAAATTCCGCAGTGCTGGTCAACGGTGAACTGGAAGAACTTCTGGAAGCGGCACCCGAGTGCCGGCCGGCGTGCGTGGACTCGACAGTGACGCTGTCCGCCTCGGTGGCAGCAACTCGGACTTCGTACGGGAAGTCACCATCTTCCCCCCGCGTCCATGCGATCTGCGGAGACCGGCTGTTTCCCGAGAATCGCAGTGCAACGATGCGGCGGCCATGTTTCGGCGCTGGCTGATCCGGCGGAAATTCGGGCTGGGCACCGCCGAAGAATCGCCCCGGCAGGCGGATCCTGCGATTCGCGCCGCGTTGCAGCTGCAGTGGATTCTGCTGAGAGCCGACAGACTCAAACTGGTCGATGAAATACACGTAGTCCGCGTCGGAAGAAATCGTGCCAAAGGCAATGCTGCGTGTTATGGCGGCATCATGAACCAGTGGCATGCCGTGTCCCGACGTGGACGCCGAATTCCCGCGGCCGGAAGGACGATTCATGTCGATGAAGGTGTCCGTGCGCAACTGCCAGACGGGCCTGCCCGTCGTCCGGTCCAGCCCGGTCAGATGGAACGGAGAACGGAAAACGACCTGGTCCCGCAGGATCACCGGTCGCCAGTTGCTGAACTCCGGAGGGTGTTCTGACAAGCCACTGTCGATGCCCGGATCTTCGGCAACGAATCCGACTGTGGCAGGGCCGCCGAAACTCCACTCCCGCCAGGACCAGACGGGCACGGGCCAGGGCGGCGATACCGTCTGAGGAGCAGACGGTGTGTGTGACACCTTCGTCAGTCGCTGTGATACTCCGCTGGAGTTCCGGGCGGTGAGCTGGCTAAGCGCGGTCCGCAACTGATTCAGCTGTGATTGATACCGTCTCTCGCCGCGATAGAGATGCTCCAGAGCTTCTGTCTGCAGGTGAGCCTCGGCGAGGGCTCCGCGGTCCTGCAGGTCGATGATATCGAGCATCGCCGCACGCACACCGGAATCGGTAAATGGGAATCGGAGGGCGACTCGCCGGATTTCATATCGGTCGCCACTCTGAATGGCGCGCCCCAGCGTCTCAGCCGCCACCTGACCGAAGACCTCGCTCCAGTACTCGCGAAACCGGGGCGGCGATGTTTTCAGCAGATCCTGCACAGCGAACCGGAGACTGCTGACAGTCGATGCGCTGCGATCCGCGATAAAGACATCGGCCGGTTCATCCAGCAGGCGGCGGAGCAGATCCGCGGTATCCGCTCCTGGCTGACCAGACTCCTGCAGGGACCGTTTCGCCGTCTCCAGTCTTCGGCTCAGATCGCTGGACAGGACCAGGTGTTCCTGCAGCAGTTCCGGGCTGCCGTGCGGAGATGCAGCAGCAGGCAGTTCAGCGGGCGGCTGATCGAGATCCGCGGGCGCAGCCGCAGGGACTGGCGGAATCCAGCCGGCAGCCGCCAGGATGACGGCAGCCAGCCTGACAAACTGATGCCGAATGTCCGCGTGTGCTGTCAGACGATCTGGCCGGGTCACAGACTGCATGATCATGTGTCCGAATGCACGGGGTCAAAAGAATTCGTCAGTAGCCAGCAGATCGTCTTCTGTGATGAGTTCATACTGACGTTCCTTCAGCACGCGCAGCGCCTCATCAATCTCATCGACATAAATGGCGACAGCTCCCCGTCCCTTGCGACGCAGCATCAGCGGGTACACGTAATGCACATTGATTTCGGCCGACATCAGACTGCCCAGAACGGCGGTATGGGGCTGATCAGAGCCGGGCAGCAGCACGCCGATCACATTCGTTTCCAGCATCTGAAAACCGGCGAAAGTGAGCAATTCGTGGGCGCGTTCATAGTTGTTGACGATGATCCGGGCCATCGCGCAGTCCGTCGAATCCAGAATGCTCAGGGCGATGATCTGCAGATCGTCCCGCTCGATCCGGCGCAGGACATCATGCAGAGCGCCGACTCTGTTTTCGAGGAACACAATGAACTGTCGCAGGCAGGGCCAGTCCCGCCCGCGTGTCGCCACAGGCTCAATGACAGAATCATCTCCGTAGCCGGAACTCATGTCTGATCTGCTCCCGACGAGTCCAGCCGGCAGCCGCCGGACTGGATCTCATCTGCCGTGGATACTTGTTCTACGCACTGCGGCGAAACGAATCGCGGCCGTCAATGATCGACAGGGCATCGAACCGTCTGCCAAAATAGCTGCCGATTGCCTCCGGGTCATTCAGCACGGTTTCAGCATCGCCCGAGACCAGAACACGACCACCGCAGATGATATAGCTGCGATCAGTAATCGTCAGCGTTTCCCGTTCGCGATGGTCGGTCAGCAGGATCGAAATACCGCGGTGCTTCAGGCCCGTAATGATGTCCTGGATACTGTGAATCGTCACCGGATCGATTCCGGTAAACGGCTCGTCCAGCAGAATGATCTGCGGATCACTGGCCAGCGCCCGGGCAATCTCCAGCCGCCGCCGCTCGCCGCCGGAAAGCGATCCCGATCGCTGCAGCCGCTTGTCGTACAGCCCGAATTCAGAAAGCAGCTGCTCAATCCTCGCCTGACACTGACGCCGGTTCATGCCACGGTACTCGAGGATGGCCAGTATGTTCTGTTCCACCGACAGCCGTGAAAAGATGCTCGAATCCTGCGGCAGATAGCCCAGGCCATGCTGCGCACGCCGGTACATCGCCCACGATGTCACATCCTGGCCACGCAGGATCACGCGCCCCTCAGTCGGGGCGATCAGACCACACGCCATGCGAAATGACGTACTTTTCCCCGCACCGTTGGGCCCCAGCAGGCCCACGATTTCGCCTTCCTCCACGTGAAAACTGACGCCGTCCACGGCCCGCTTTCCGGGATAATCCTTGACCAGTCCAGCACACTGCAGCAATGCCATCTGAGAATCCTTCTCCGGCTCCCGTGGTCGTGTCAGCGAATCTTCTTCATCCGGGAAATATTCGGGTAAAACGGCGCCCGATACAGCGGGTACTCACCCCGCTTCACACCTCCATCCGTGGTGCGCTCCAGATGATTCAGCACCGTAAAGCCCTCACCACCGTTCAGAAACGGGACGCCATGAGGCCAGAAAATCAGAAACGCCTCTCCGATCAGGTCGGCTCCCCGCACCGCATGGCGATGACCCGGCTGACCACGCATCGGACGACTGTAATAGTCAAACAGCCGACTGTCCTTGCTGGCCGGTGAATTGTCACCGCACATCAGATACTCGTCAGCATTCAGCCGATAATCGAAGGCGTCTCCGTAACTCTCCAGCTGTTTTCGTGTCAGCTCAAAGTACAGCCGCGCGTAGTTCTCAGGCGACTTCAGGTTGGTGGCCAGGTTGTGCGCCTGGTCCTGAGGAATCTCATAAATGGTGTGATGGCTGCCGTCACCATAACCAACATCCGACTGACGACCGCCGGTTCCCATGTTCACCGTGTCGTTGCGGTAGTAGATGTCCCGCTGCAGCAACAGCTCACTCACGGTCGCCTGCATGTTCGTCACCGCAATCCCGGCCGGCGTCAGGTCCGCCGCTGTCGGTTCGGATGGCTCTGTCAGATTGAACTCCGCCTTCGATCCGAACTCCACCAGTTCACCTGCCACCCACAGACAGATGCGATCGTCCACATTGGCCATGGCGACAGCGTACTGACCGGTACCCCGGAGGCTGGTGGCCGCCGAAGCACAAAGTTCGGGCTCCGCCGCGTCCGCGTCAATCAGCCGATTGGTCAGATACAGATCCGACTGACCGGTCTCGGGAGAAATCTCGCAGCGGTAGCTGCGATGTCCCTCGACCAGTTCGAATGTCAGCCGAGCCCCGGGGCTGACACCCTGCACAGACACCGTCGCGTTCAGTGTCAGGTCTCCGACCCAGAACAGCCCGTCATCATATGATCGATACGGCCGCACACTGGTGTCAGCTGAAAACGAATTGAATCCGCAGAAATCCACAATCAGCGATGGTTCCAGAACCTCGGAACCGGGTTCCGCATCTGCGGGCGAGGCCTGCATGTCGATCCCGTCCGTGGCCGCAGCATGCTGTGAGGCCACCTGCATCCAGTCCTCATGTGAAGGTACCAGGTTCCGATATCTGAGCCAGTGCTGGCTGCCATCGGTCGTCTCCGCCGAATATCGACGGTTTTCGGCATCCGGCTGCCACGCATTCTCGCTCGGTTGCCAGAGCCATGCCGACAAACGGTTCGCGTCCACGTTCTCACCCGACGATCTCTCCGGCTGAGAGGCGTTAGTCGCCGGAACCCAGCGTTCCGCCAAGCCTGCGTTCAGCAGCAGCCGAGGAGGATGGCGGTCATCGTAGACGATCAGCTGAATGTCCTTCTGCCGCCAGGGATCTTCCTTACGCTGAATTCGCCACGGATCACTTTCCGTCCGCCGCGCATACAAATCACCCTGCCGAATGCGAACCGTCTCACCCGGCATTCCCACCAGACGCTTGATGTAGTTGATCCGCGGTTCTTCCGGATTCTTGAACACCACGACGTCAAACCGCTTGTATTGCGATACCTGCTTGTTGACCAGAATACGGTCACCGTTGTACACCACCGCGTCATGAATGTCGTTCGGGCAGCGGCAGTTTGGACATTCCGATGTGGCAATCCGCATCTGCACAACGCCAGAGTCCTGTTCGATCTCGTGACTCGCTCCGACGGCATAGCGATGCCCGCAGCCACTGCAAACCACCTCCTTGTGGCGTCCGTAAAGGGTCGGCGCCATCGATCCCGTGGGGATGACATACGCTTCCGCTTCTAAGGTCTTGAACAGAAAGGCGAGAACAAAGGCGATTGCAATCGCCTCGACAGTCTCCCGAGTCCCGTCCGCAGCGGGCTTCCGACGGACGGCTTTTTCATCAGCCGGCACCGCTTCAGGAGTCGATTGTTTTCGCGCGGACATTTGGCAGTTCCACCACAGAAGGCCGGTAAAAGCAGTCCTTCGCAACGTCTGACGGGACCAGAGTCACGGATTCTCAGCGAATATACCGAATTCGCGACCAGTCTGGTACCCGAATCGGCAATTCCAGCCGCCCTGCCGTAAGAATTGCCGGACGTGAAGGCAGGTGCACCAGAAATGGCTTGCCCAGCAGCATGCGATGAGGGACGCAGGGCTCCGCCCAGCCCCGGCTGTCCGAAGATACCGGGCTGTTGTCGCCCTGAACGAAGTATCCGTCGGTGTCGACCCGATACGGCTCGCGAATGGCATTCTGACCACGCCCGGGTGTGTAGTACACGTCGCGAAACATCTGGAGGTGCTCCAGTCGCACATGCATTCCCCTTACTCCCAGCTTCCAGCGACTCTGCTGCTCTCTCAGTATGCCTGTTTCCGTGGCCTTCTCGGCCGGCGTTCTGGTGTCGAGAGCCGTTCCGGGGCCCGGCAGGCTGCGGCTGTTCGCCGCCTGTGGCGAATCAATGGTCCGACTTCCAGGATTGTCGTGCCGCGTCGGAACCGGCCATGGCTGCAGGACCTGGCGGCCATTGATTGCCACCAGTAACTGACGGTCAAAATTCGAGACTTCCAACTCCACACCGGAACTCCGTCGGACTCCCGGCGGGAATCCCTCAACCGGGCTGGGCGTGAAACTTGCCTGCTGGACGGGAGTATCGCTGCCGGCCCGAATGACGAACAGTTCACCGGAACGGGGGCGCAAGAGAATTTCGAACACTTCAGAGTCGACGGGGGCTCGAACCAGAATCTCGGACGGGGGCTCGTCCCATGACAGCACAGCCCTCAGCATGAGATCTGACACTTCGTATTCCGGGGCTGAAACCAGCGAGTTATAACCATAACGATCCTTGACGGGTGCCAGATGCGACAATGCGGCCAGTCGATAGACGGCCCGCCGGAAGCCTTCGTTGACGGCCTGTGTCGTCAGATCCTGCTGCATCTCGGCCGGCATCACCCCTTCACATCGCAGCACTTCCCGCGCCGGGTCATACGTAATCCGACTGACCCAGGAAACCGGGATGCGGTCAAAACGGTCCAGAAATTGCTGCCAGTCCGGTTCGGCATCGCTGCGTGACAGCGGAGTTTCCACGAAGTGATGGCCACCAGACAAGAGCCAGTTTCGAAAACTCAGCCAGGCCACCGCCGAGTCACGATCGTCTCCAGACCGATTCCGCTGATGACTCTCCGCATCGCGAGGCTTGTCGGAGGGCGCACTGGATTCGTCGCCTGCGGTCGTCAGCAGATCGCCCTGCAACTCCCAGCCATCCCCCGGAAGCCAGGGAAGCTCCCACTGGGGAGACTCGGCGAGGTGGTGAATATCGCACACCGGAATTCTGAGACTCAACTGAGCGTCATAGTCCTTGCGTGCCGGTTCACCATTGATGTACACGTCGCCATCCACAACCTGCAGCAATTCTCCCGGCAGACCGACGACTCGCTTCACATAGGCTTCACGCGGTGACGCCGGATTGCGAAAAACAACGATTTCCCAGCGCCGCGGGCGACGGAAATCGTACACATGTTTCTGCACCAGCAACTGGTCGCCATGGCTGATCGGCACGTCGGTAACGTCGATGCTCGTCTGCCCGCAGTTCGGACAGGTCGCATAGCTCCGCCTGCCGTCCGCAGGCGTCGCAGACAGGCGTCCAGACTCCACGGAGTCGTCAAAGGCGACTCCAAAGGCAAATGTCTGCTGGCAGGATGGACAGACGATGCGCTTGTGGAATCCCAGCAGGCCCGGCGCCATCGAGCCGGTCGAGATCAGATACCCCTCGAGCACCAGACCGCGCAGCAGAATGACGGCGAGCAGAAAACACGCCGACAGATCCACTGCCTGACGCAGCCATTCCATCCCGGAGTGTGGTTCACGGGACCTGCGATGGTTCATATGCTCCTCGACCGGGCTCGATCTGGCTTGGTGCGGATCACGCAATCCGCAATACTCCATCAAAAACCGTTCAGCCTGGTGCTGATCTCCTCCGTCCGAGTATTTTTTTCGTGTCCCGAGACAGCGATTGAATAGCGAACAGGGCTGCGCTGCTCACTGGCCGCGGAAGTCAGAACAAGCTGCCCAGCCCCGCTGGCCAGGTGGGCTGCGGGTGAGCCGGTCACAATGCGCCCTGTTACCCCCGTTGACGCAGATTTCGCGGACGAACCGCTTCCGGCAGCTTGCAGGATATCGCCCGCTCCGGCGGCG
>SYLK01000282.1 GCA_005809115.1 Planctomyces sp.
AATACAATGCGTCGACCAGCGAAGAAGTGACGCTGTACTATGCCGCCGTGCTCCCGGAATATCTCGGCGCCACGATGGAACTCCTGACGGCCCTGATGCAGCCGGCGCTGCGTCAGGAGGATTTCGAGATGGAGAAAAAGGTCATTCTGGAAGAGATCGGGATGTACGAGGATCAGCCCTCGTTTACCTGCTACGACCTGATGATGTCGACTCATTTTGCGGGACATCCGCTGGGCCAGAGCATCCTCGGAACAAAGGAGAGCATCACGGCCCTGACGGCGACGCAGATGCGGGACTATCACGGCAGGCACTATCACTCCGGAAACATCACACTGGTGCTGGCCGGGCACTGTGACTTTGACCAGGCGGTGGCGCTGGCCCGGCAGCACTGCCTCAGGATTCCCGCGGGCCAGCCCAGCCGTACGCTGCCGCAGGTCACGCCCCGCCCGGCACTGAACCTGCTGTACCGCGAATCGAGTGTCCAGCAGCATATCATGCAGATGGCGCCCGGTCCCGATTCCGACAGTCCTCTCCGCTTCGCGGCAGAGCTGCTGGCGGTGGTGGTGGGAGACGACTCCGGCAGCCGGCTGTTCTGGGAACTGGTGGATCCCGGATTGGCCGAAAGCGCCGACCTGGGATACAACGAATATGATGGCGCAGGCACATGGATGAGCTACTTCAGCTGTCAGCCGGAGCAGACCGGTTCCAATCTGGAAGTCTTTCAGCGGGTTGTGGAACAGGTCAATCGCGAAGGGATCACGGCCGACGAGCTGGAACAGGCCCGCAACAAGGTCGCGTCGAGAATTGTCCTGCGGGGCGAACGTCCGATGGGGCGGCTGTCATCGCTGGGCAGTAACTGGGTCTACCGCAGCGAATACCGCTCGATTGCGGATGATCTGCAGAGCATTCGCAGTGTGACTCTGAATGACGTCCGCCGAGTGATCGATGAATATCCGCTGCGGATGCTGACGACGGCCGGCGTGGGACCACTGCGAGAACTCAGCCTGCCGCCGCTCCCTGCCTGAAAAACGACGCCGTGGTGGCTGTCACGGCTGCGATCAGGCAAAGCCAGGCGAACCAGTCACCGCGGCGCAGGTAGAGCGAATCGCGGTTATCGAGCGGAATCTCTGCAAACACGATGCCGGAGAACTGGCGTCGCCAGCGCCCGCTGCCCGGGTCGCGCATGCCGGCAGCGGGAGTCAGGTGCGGCTCGAGGCCAGACTTGTCCTCGTCCATCACCAGGATCTGCGCTGGTTCACGGATCTGCCCGTTGCCGTCGATGAAGGCCGAGATCCCGCCATTGACCGACCGGATCAGCGGAGTTCTTGTTTCGATACAGCGAAACGCGGCTGTGATCAGATGCTGGTCGAGTTCACTGGAACCGCGGAACCAGGCGTCGTTGGTCAGGTTCACCAGAACGTCGCAGCCGTGTCCGGCCGAACTGGTCTGGCCGGCGATCCGGCGAACCAGATGCGGAACGGTATCCTCAAAACAGATCAGCGGGGCGATACGGTACGGTCCGTATTCAAACATCACCGGTTGAGCACCGGCCGCGATGCCGTAATTCGGTCCGAAAGGGGTGAGATGTGCGAGCCAGGGAAAGGTGTCTTTCAGTGGCACGTATTCGCCAAAGACTACCCGGTGCATTTTGTCGTATCGTCCGACATACCCGAGATCCGGTCGAATGAAGGCGGCGGAATTGTAGAATTTCAAATCGCCGGGTGAGATTTCGTGTGCCTCCAGCCCCACGATCAGGGCAGATCCCACAGCCTGACTCTGGTGCCGCAGCAGATTGCTGACTTCGTCCGAGCGCCACGACCGGATCATGTCCTCGCGGTCCGTGTTGTACGCGGCGATCGTCGCGGCCGAGATCTGAGCGACCAGATCATCGTCAGACATGCCGTCCGCCACTGTCCTGCCGGGCCAGGGAAACATCGTCTCCGGCCAGACGATGAAATCGGGCTGCAGCGCGACGCAGGAGCGCGTCAGCTGGTCGTGAATCCGGTATCGCCGCACGAAACTGTCGGGATCGTGCTTCAGTTCGGGGGTAAAATTGCCCTGAATCAGCGCGAATGAAGGTCCGGCAGTAAATGCCTTCTCCGTCTGACTCAGCCGCCACAGACCGTAACCGCAGCAAAGTGCCACCACAGACAGGGCCGCCAGCAGCGGACTGAGTGACGACTGCCGCAGTCGCTTCCAGAGTCTGCCGGACGAAGGCGCGGCACCTGCGAGTACGGCCTGCTCCTCAATGTCCAGTCCCCAATTCCGCAGCCAGGTCACCGGACACTGCAGCGCTGCCGCAGCAGAGAACAGGGCGATCACGAAACTGACGCCATAGGCGCCGACCAGGTCACAGATCTGAATCAGTGGCAGCCAGCGGTACTGAGTGTGCGACAGAAAGTACCACGCGAACCCCGTCAGGAATGTGGCCCGGACGTACTCCAGACTCGTCCAGACGACGGGCACAGCCAGCCACAGCGGAACCCCGCAAGCCACCGTTCGCCGGGAAATGGCGACGAACAGGGGGATGTACAGCCCCAGATAGACAGAGAGTGCCGCCAGGGCGCCGTACATGGCCCAGTGGCCCAGTCGCATCCACTGCAGAGTGGCGACGGCCCACAGGAACCCCAGAAGGCTGAGGATCAGATACGAACCCGCGGGGAGCCTGCGGAGTCGCACCAGCAGGATCAGCGGCACCAGTGCTGCCCAGGCCGCTGGGGCAAACTCGACCGGAGTGAATGACAGCCACAGCAGCAGCAGAGACGCCCCGGCCAGAACGGCGGTACTTCGCGGTGAACCAGACCGGCTGGTCGGCCGCCGTCCAGCCCGGATGATCTGCTGCAGTTCCGGTCTGATGCCAGCCGGCGCCTCGGGAGCATCCGGCGTTTTACTGACAGTCATTTCGGCACATCCATGCTGATCTGAATGATTTCCCGGAACGCTACGACTGGCCAAATGCCCGCTTCAGTTCCGCGGCTTTGTCTGTGGCTTCCCATGTGAACTCGGGGCTCGTGCGCCCGAAATGTCCCCCGTGTGCCGTGTTGCGGAAAACGGGACGGCGCAGCTGCAGGTGACTGATGATGCCGCGCGGGTTCAGCGGAAAGATCTCCTGCACGACCTGGCCCAGCTTTTCTTCGCTGACTCGTGCGGTGCCAAACGTGTCAACGCGAACGCTGACAGGGGCCGCCACACCGATGGCGTAGGCAAGCTGAACTTCGCATTCGTCCGCCAGACCGCTGGCAACAATGTTCTTGGCTACGTAACGTGCCATGTAAGCCGCGGAACGGTCCACTTTGGTAGCGTCTTTTCCGGAGAACGCGCCCCCGCCGTGCCGCCCCCAGCCACCATACGTATCCACGATGATTTTCCGCCCGGTCAGGCCCGTATCGCCATGCGGTCCCCCGAGGACGAATCGCCCGGTCGGATTGATGTGGTACTTCGTGCGGCTGTCGAGCAGATTGGCAGGAATGCATTTCGCGACCACGCTGGATCGCACGTAGTCCGCTATCTGTTCCTGCGTCACGTGCTCAGCGTGCTGCGTTGACACCACCACGGCGTCAATGCGAACGGGCTTCGCGCCGTCGTACTCCACTGTCACCTGGCTCTTGCTGTCGGGACGCAGCCAGTCCACATCGCCCCGCTG
>SYLK01000025.1 GCA_005809115.1 Planctomyces sp.
ATTTCACCATGCTTCGGAATTCAGGGCCAGCTGACGGTCGGAACCTTGCCAGAGGGTGGTGCTTCGCCTCAAATCCCATGGTGGGAAGTGATTGTCGAACACCAGCGGTCGATGATCGGCCGTAGGGCCCCGGGCACATTTCCGATTCTGCGGCTGCGGAGCCAGTGACAACGAGAAGTGAATTGACTGCCTTCGAAGCTGATCCGGAGTCCCTCGCGTCTGACGCAGAGCGTGCAGCGTTTGTGTCACAGGCCGGACGCAGCACCGACAGCCAGCACCTCACTCATGTCACGGATGACCTTGTCTACGATCTGACGTTCTGGCTGGCGTACCTGTCGAATCTGCTGACGACGATCGCCAACGGGATGATGGTGCGATACGCCGATTTCATCGACG
Source organism: Planctomyces sp. (assembly GCA_005809115.1). Lineage (GTDB taxonomy): Bacteria > Planctomycetota > Planctomycetia > Planctomycetales > Planctomycetaceae > F1-80-MAGs062. Next base: position 397 of record SYLK01000025.1, read on the forward strand.
TGATCGGCGGCGACGAGCGGCAGCTGGGGCTGATTGTGGGCTGTGGCATGATCGGCAGCATCGCGATTCGGCTGGCTCAGGGTTCGGCGGTGGACCGATACGGAGCCGGGCGAGTCTGGCTTTGGTCGCTGGCGACCTATTCACTGAGTCTGCTGCTGCATCTGAGCCTGAGCACAGCCTATGGTCCGGGCGTGTTTGTTGTGAGGGCGATGATGCAGGCGAGTCTGGCGGGGATTTTCGGTTCGTCGATCACGTTTACCGCGCTGCGCGTTCGTCCCGGGCGGATGGCTGAAGTCGTGGGTTCTCTGGGGACATCGGGATTCATCGGGCTGATGCTGGGGCCGGTGATCAGCGACTGGCTGGGGAGCGGCGACCGAACTCCACAGCAGTTTGTGCCGCTGATGTTCTGCGGCGGGATCGCGCTGACCGTATGTTCGCTGGTGGCGACATGGCTGGCCACACGCCACGCCGTGGTCCCCGTGCGCACTCACCGCCCTGCCCTGCTGCAGGTTGTGAAGACGTACCATCCGCTGATGATCTCGATAGCGGCCGTCATGATGGGAGCGGGATTCGCCATTCCGGTGACGTTTCTGAGACCGTTCGCCAGTGAGATCAGCCTGTCGCACGTCTGGCCTTACTTTGCGGTCTACTCGGCGACCGGATTCGCGGCGCGCATCGCGTCCCGGTCGATGTTCGAACGACTGGGCAATCGCCCGGTCATCGCGATGGGGCTGATGCTGCTGTCGCTGAGTTTTGTCTGCTACCTGCCCGTCAGCCGGACATGGCATCTGTTCGTGCCGGCGGCCATCGCGGGCGCCGCTCATGCCCTGCTCTTTCCCTCGATCATGTCGGCAGGCACAGGCGCGTTTCCGCGGCATTGTCTGGGAGTGGCCACCTCATTTATACTGGCCATGTTCGACATGGGGACGCTCATTTCCGCACCGATCGCCGGGGCATTTCTTCGGTCCGCCCGTCAGTACACTGACAACGCCTATCCGTGGATGTTCGCCGGAACGGCCGTCGTGTTTATCCTGGTGACCATCGTCTTCTGTACCAGTCAGGCGGCGCACCAGGTTGCCTCGAACGATGCGGCGGAAGAACCAGAGTCCGGTTCGCAGGCTTCGGGCGACAAGCCACGATTCTCCTGATGCGGCTTCGCTGGCCTTCCGTGCCGTTGCAGAGATGAGTTGAGCCACTGTAACCAGCGAAGCCCGGACTCCAGCCCACAGCCCATACAGTGCTTGAAGTTTGTAAACGTCTCGACCAACGTGGTATGAAGCCCACGTTGCCGATTCTGGTGGAAGCCCCGGAGTGTTGCTGCGAGGCGGTGTCAGCTTGCCCTCACGCAGCAGCGCGACTCGCGTCGGGAGTGCTGCGATTTCCCGATCCGAATCTTTGTGCAGCGGATTTTCTGGCTGGTTCTCACCATGGTGATCACTGTATTCTGTCCCGGCAAGGCCGCGCAGCGCGTTGCGGACAATGGTGCATCGCACTATCGTACGGCTGAGGGACGAGACCGATCCGAGATGATCACGGTCGATCTGCAGATGAGGAGTCACCATCAATGACGCGAACTGTGAGTACACGACTGGGGCCACCGAACGGGACGTCCCGCCGTGAACTGCTGCGAGCGGGTGGTCTCGGGCTGATGGGCGGCCTGTCGCTGCCCCGGCTGTTGCAGGTGGCAGCGGCCTCCCCGGCGGCTCTTCGGGGCCGGGCGCGTTCGGTCATTCTGCTGAATCTGTTCGGCGGTCCTCCGCATCAGGATATGTTCGATCTGAAACCGGACGCGCCGGATACGGTGCGGGGAGAATTCCGGCCGATATCCACATCGCTGCCGGGCGTCCAGATTTGTGAGCTGCTGCCGAAGACTGCGCGGCTGATGGATCGTGCGACACTGATTCGCACCTATTCGCACCGCTACAACAGCCACAATCCGTACAACGTCCTGACGGGTTTTGACCTGGGGAATGACGCTCAGAATTACTTTGCGAAGCGTACGGATCACCCGGGAATCGGAGCGGTCTGTCAGTATTTCGGCCTGGGGAGTTCCGAGAGTCCTCCGTACGTCATCCTGCCGGCATTTCCCGGATACACGCAGGCGCTGCGTCGGGCGGGGCCTTATGGCGGATACCTTGGCAGCCAGTACGATCCGTTGTTCACGATGTGTGAACCGACATTTGCGCGGGAATCGACGGGCGATTACGACAGTGTCGAGGCGATGGGTGTACCGTTTCCGCCGTCCCTGGAAGTGATTCCGGAGATCACACCGGCGCGACTTGAGAGCCGGCAGGCCCTGCTGGCGCGCGTGGGTCACCGCCTGTCGCTGCCCGAGTCCGGCCTGGCGGTGCGTCGTGCGGACGAGTCCAGCCGAAAGGCGTTCGCCCTGCTGACATCGGCGAAGACGCGTGACGCTTTTGATCTGTCGCTCGAGTCGGAAGCTCTCCGCGACGAATACGGGAGAAACCTGTGGGGTTCCGGCGTCCTGATGGCACGGCGGCTGATCGAAGCCGGATCCCGTTTCGTGAACGTGCACTGGGAGGCAAAGGGCGGCAATCACTGGGATCTGCACGCGAACAACTTCGGGATGCTGAGGGTGCTGCTGCCGCAGTTGGACCGACTGACTTCGGCACTGGTCCTGGATCTGGAACAGCGAGGTCTGCTGGATGAGACGCTGGTGATCGTGATGGGGGAGATGGGGCGATCGCCGAAGATCAACGGCAATGCCGGACGCGATCACTGGCCGCAGTGTGGATTCTGCCTGATGTTCGGAGGCGGCACGAAGCGCGGTTGTGTGATTGGCGCCACGGATGCACAGGCTGCCTGGCCGGCGGACCGGCCAGTGTCCGCCGGAGACATGGCCGCTACGATCTATCATCTGCTGGGCGTGGATCCCGAGCTGACAGTTCCGGACCTCAGCGGCCGACCGATCCCCATTTCGCACGGCGGCGAACCGGTTTGGGAAATGCTGGCCTGAGCGCCCGGTACTGGCCACCCTGATCCTTAGAACCCCTGACAAAACCTGCGTGAGCCGCGACGATTGTGGTGACGTCTCAGGCAAGGAGC
>SYLK01000283.1 GCA_005809115.1 Planctomyces sp.
ATTCGCTGCGTGAAGTCCGCCTCCGAAGGCTGCGTCACCGACGAATGAGTGACGCTGTTACCGCCTTCCCCAGAAGCCGCAGTTCGTCCAGCAGCTCACGCAGATCACTTTCCGTTGTCAGCGGGTTCATGACTGTTGCCCGCAGGACAGCCCGGCCGTCAAGCACGGTCTGCACAATGTAAAATCGTCCTGAGCGAATCAGCTGCGTGCGCACTTCGCGCTGCAGCTGATCCACGATCTGAGCGGGAGCCATGCGCAGGCTTTCCGGGACGTACCGAAAAGCCACGATGTTGCATTCCGGCTCGTGCAGTGGTTCGAAATCTGACGCCTCGCGCAGAAGCCGGTGCAGAGTGCGGCCGAGTGCAAACGTGTGATCCACCAGCTGCTCGAACACGCCATCCCCCGCCACGCACCACAATCCCCACAAGCCGAATCACGCCGCTCGCTTGGTGCATTCCACCGTCCGCAGACCGAGATCATACTCCGCAAGGCCGGGCGCTGCCGGGTCGAACAGGTAGGGAGCGCTCTGCCGAAACGTTTCGAAGCGATGTTTCTCCGAGCGATACAGCACGGCAGCACAGAGAGCCGGGACGAACAGCATCTTGTGCGCATCCCAGACCACGCTGTCAGCCTGATCAATCCCCCTGAGCAGTTCGCGGTGTCGACGACTCATCAGGGCTGAACCGCCATGTGCGGCATCGACATGCAGCCAGACGTCGTGACGCCGACAGACGGCCGCAATCTGGTCCAGCCGATCAAACGCTCCCGTGGGTGTGGCGCAGGCGCAGGCCGAAACGGCCAGTACCGTTCGCTGCTCACGGCGGAGGCGGGCGAGCTGAAAATCCAGCTGGTCGGGATCCATCCGGCGGTGCTGATCCAGGGCCACTCGGATCACCTGCTGCGTTCCCAGTCCCAGAATTCCAGCCGACCGGGAAACACAGTAATGAGCATCTGAGTTGACCACCAGAACGGCGTCACGAGGCACGCCCTGCTCCCAGCAGCCCGGCAGCGCCACGTTCCGCGCAGTCAGCAGTGCCGTCAGGTTGGCGAGCGAGCCGCCATGCGTGAGCAGGCCTGTGGCGGAGGTCGCGTCCCAGCCGATCTTCTGAGCCAGCTTTCGCAGCAGTGCCAACTCGACCGCAGTTGACCATGGCCCCATTTCGTAGACTGCCATGACCTGATTCGTGATGGCACCAATGGCGTCAAACAATCCGGCCAGCGGCACCGAGGCGGGTACCTGGTGACCGATATAGTGTGGATGATGCAGGTTCTGACCCGACCGGAGAATCTGGTCAACCAGCTCGGCAAAGCGATTCAGGATCGGTCCGGGATTGCCGTCGGAGTCAGCGGGGGCAGAGTCCAGGAATCCTTCAGCCGAACGGACGGCTTCAGTCGGTTCGCTCCAGTTCAGCACCCGGCCTTCGCCTGAGGAGACCCGCTGCAGGTGGTCAGTCAGTCTGGCACGCCAGATTTCCGTTGCTCCGCGGAAGGTTTCCGGAGCATACAGCGTGCGGATCAGGGCCGGGATGGCGGAATCTGATGCGTTGTCTCGGATCGTCATGGCCGTGATCTAACCGGGCTGAAAAGGTGACAGAGTGCGGCCACTGACTTCCACGACGTCTCCTGGCTCGAGTTTTCGTCGCCGGCGAGTTTCGACAGTACCGTTGACGCAGACATGTCCGTTCTGAATCAGCCATTTCGCGCGCCCGCCGCTGTCAGCAACCTGACGGAGTTTCAGAAACTGATCGAGACAGATTCGATCCTTCGGCGGGCTGGTCGATTCGATGGTCATGGCGATTCTCCTGGGCAGACTGGGCGCAGATGCGGGTGGCTGCAGTTTAGCAGGGATTGTCGGGCAGCACGTGCGAGACGGCCGATTCTGCCGGCAACAGATGGTCACTTCCCCGCACGATGAAAATGTGCGAGCCTCCGCATTCTCCGGCAAAATTGGCGACGGCTCCGACTCTTCGTGCCCTGCAGAGCGACGACATTGTGAAATTCACTGACGCTGTGATTCTCGAACCACCGCTCGCGTCGTGGGCCGGACAACTGTCCGCCTCCCGGGAAGCAGGCGGCGGCCCTGACCACATCATACAGCTCCGGCGATCTGCCCGAAAACGGCTCATCACCTGTGCCGAGCAGTACGTGCTGCGGTTAACGGCGATTGCGACAGATTCCGGGATGATGTCCGGACGCCAGCCCCTGCTGACCGGAGATCCCGCGTCGTCGGCAGTTGTGATGACGGGACACCAGCCGGTTATCTTTCACCCGGGACTGGTGTTCAAGTATCAGACAACAGAACAATTCGCGGCGGAGCACCATGCCATCCCCGTCGCCGTCGTGATCGATACCGATGAGGGTGACCCGGGCGCGTTCTCCTTCCCGGTGCAGGACCCGGCAGTCGGCAGCGTGACCGCCTCCGCCCTGCTGCCGCGGCTGCTGACGGAAACCGCCTCGTTCAGTTCGTCGGCAACCCTGTACAGCAGCAGTCGACTGAGTTCGCCGGAACAGATCCGTCAGGTGCGGTGTCGCGTGGCGGAGTCGCTGCGAAGCTGCGGGTGCGACGCATCAGCGCGGGTTTTCGGACAGGTCGCCGATGAATACGCTGCCGTGAAAACACCCTTCACCGCCGAGGCCAGTCTGATTGTGAGGTGGCAGCACGGAATCGGTGCCCGGATGCCGGAGCTGCCACTGTCGGCGATCTGCAGCTTCCCGGAAGTGCTGACACTGATGGCCGGTATCCTGTCGCGGGCAGCAGAATTCCGAACGCTGCATAACGAACTGCTGGGTCTGTTTCGCAGTGAACACCGAATGCGCAACCCGGCGAATCCCTTCCCGGACCTCGGCGGCACTGAGGATGAAATTGAACTGCCGTTCTGGATTGTGGACCACAGCACGGGTGTGCGCTCAGCGGCTGGCTGCAGTCGCCGGGGAAATCAACTGCAGCTGCTGTCGAAAGGGCAGCTGATGGCCCAGTTCGAGCTGCCTGTGACGGAAGATGCCATCGCATCACTGCTGCTGAGCAGTCGGCAGCTGATCCCGCGGGGTGCCCTGATTACCGCGCTGCTGCGCACCCTGTTCTGTGACCTGTTTGTGCATGGCACCGGGGGCGGCAACTACGACCGCTTCACGGACCTTCTGGTCACACGGTGGTGGGGCACTGCACCTGCGCCGTTCGTTGTCGCGAGTGCAACCCGCTGCTTGTTTCCGGAGGCGCGGCAACAAATCGGGCGAGTCCAGTCCGTCGACCGGCAGCTGCGGGACCTGATGTATCATCCGCAGAAGCATTTCGGCACCGGCGTGTTCCCGGAACCACTGGAACAGCGGCTGCAGTTGCTGATGGAATCCAAAGCCCGGGCCGTCGAACAGATGCAGCAGGCACATCGCGACGGGCAGTCCGCCCGCGCTCTCGGACGCCAGGTTCAGCAGGTGTCAGATGATGTACGAGCACTGGTGAGTCGCGAATATGACGGACAACTGGCTCTGCTGAAGGATCTGCGGGATGAACATATCGCAACTCTTCACAACCGCACCTGGCCCTGGTTTTTCTTTGACTGACGCCGGCGTGTGAGGCGGCAGGCGGTCCGGCACTGTCTATGGCCGGCACTGTCTATGGCCGGCGCGCTTCCGGCCTGCCCAGAGATTCCACAATAAAATTATACATCAGTTTTTCGTAGTGGGCGCCCTGAAGATTGTGCCTGGCTGAGGGATACAGCATCACCTCAAACTGTCGGCCGGATTTTTGCAGCGCCTGCATCAGCTGCAGCGTATGCCCGGCATGAACGTTGTCATCCATCAGGCCGTGAATCAGCAGCAGCCGCCCCTGCAGGCGTCCGGCAGCGCGGACCACGGAAGAGTTGCGGTAACCCTCAGGGTTTTCCCGCGGTGTGGACATGAATCTCTCGGTGTAAATCGTGTCGTAGTTCGCCCAGTCCGTCACAGGTGCACCGGCGATCCCGGCACACAGCCTGTCGCAGTGCGTCATGGCGTAGGCAGTCACGAATCCTCCATAACTGTGACCGCCCAGACCAATGTGCTGTGCGTCCACCCACGGCTGCTGCCTGAGCCAGTCACACAGCGCCACGACGTCGCGGGTTTCTTCCACTCCCAGCTGCCGGTACACAGGCCAGGCACTGTGAGCACCGCAGCCGCTGCTGCTGCGTGGATCAAATCGAATCACAATGATCCCCTGCGCTGCCAGCAGATGTTCGGGCAGAAGTTCACTCCAGGCGTTCCGGACACCCGGATACTCCGGACCGCCATAGGTCATCAGCCAGACCGGATATCGCACCGTTTCGGAGAAATCCGGCGGAAGCACAAACTGGGCGGACGTCGTTGTCCCGTCCGCCATCGGGACGTCGCGCAGTTCCACGCGTCCCAGGTGAAATCTGTCTGTGGACTTTGCCGCCGGTGGCACCAGTGTTCGTACGCGGCCGCCCGAAACAGTATCCCGCAGCTGGACGGCAGGGGGCTCAGTCACAGAACTCCATGTGTCCACAAACCAGGATCCGCCGGTACTCACCACTGCTTTGTGATCCGCATCCTCCGGCGTCAGACGGACCACCGGTTCCACGGCAGACTGAGCGGGATCGGATGCTGCGAGAGGCACCCGATAGATGTTCTCCGCGATCCTGGAATCCCGTGTGGCCGAGACGACTGCGTGCGACTGATCGGCACTGACCGCCAGCACGGCGCGGACATCCCAGTCACCCGCGGTCACGGCCTGCAGCGAACTTCCTGCGTCCGAAACACGGTAAAGGTGTCGCCAGCCGGTGCGTTCGCTCAGAATCAGAAAGCTGGCATCATGCAGGAACCGGACCGGGCCGGGGTTGTCAACCCATGCCTGTGTTTCCTCACGCAGCAGTGAAACGCTGCGGCCATCAGACACTGCGCTGCGTACCACATCCAGCCTCGTCTGAATCCGGTTTTGTACGTACCAGATCACTGCACTGCTGTCCGGGAGCCACTGGAGATGACAGACGATTCGATCATCATCGGGCCAGGGCGTGGTATCGAACCACAGCATTTCCCCGCCGTCGACCGAAACCAGGCCCGGTCGGACGACAGGGTTCCGTTCACCAGGCCGGGGGTATCGCTGAATTTCGACGGTTGGCGGGGTGCGGCTGCGGTCAATCAGGCGGTACTCAGGAACCTTCGCATCGTCAAACTGCAGGAACGCAATTTTCTGGCCATCCGGACTCCACTCGAAGGCATCCCGGCGACGGTCACGGACTTCCTCGAAATAGATCCAGTCGGCGCGGCCGTTCACGACATCTGTACTCCCGTCATGAGTCAGCTGCCGGACGAGTCCCGACTGAAAGTCCGCTGCCCACAGGTTCCCATCATTCACGAATGCCACTGCGGAATCGGTCGGGCTGAGTTTCGCCAGTTCTGCGCCGTGCGGGACATTTTTCACCACGGCAGCATCCAGCCCGTCAAGCGAAATCCGAATC
>SYLK01000284.1 GCA_005809115.1 Planctomyces sp.
CGGCCATCGCGGGAACTGCACTTTACGTCCGTGTGGGAAAGCGGCTGAACCGCCTCGACCTCGAGCAGAACTGAACCCTCGATCAGAAATGAACCAACGTCACTCGTGCCCGGTTCCTCACGTTCGGCGTTGTCGAGCAGTCGAGGCCACGCGCAGAAACTTGCCCCTGACGCAGCCCGTCTGAACTTGGTTGCCGCCAGCGCGGGCCGGCGTTATCATCCGACAGACGGGTGGCTCGCCCATTCGCCATCTGCTGCCGCGTCAGCACTTGCCTTCCGCTCGCCCGCCCGTCTCGTTGCCGGAAAACACCCGCATGAACGAATCAGCCAATCCCTGCGATTCCCCTGGCGGTTCGGCGGCAGCCCCGCTGACCGCGACGGGCCGACTGATCATGCTGACGGTCGCGTTTCTGGGCTGGTTGTTTGCCGGAGTGCTGATGTCAATCACGACGATTGCCATGCAGCCGGCGGTCGTGGACCTGTTGGGAAGAACCGGGCAGCTGGATCGCGGGCAATATCTGGAACTCAGTCGGAAGTCGCAGGCGGGCAAGTCGGCCAGTGGTGGCAGTGGGTTGTCCGCAGCGGACCAGGAGCTACTGGCGGGGTGGAAGGCAAAGAGCACGAGGTGGGTTGCATGGATGACGTGCGCATTTCTGTTCGGTGCTGCTGCGGGTGGCCTGATTTTTGGTGCCGTTGGCGACGGTTTTGGCCGTGCTCGCGGGATGGGGTTCAGTATTCTGACGTATTCACTGTTTTCGGCCGCAGCATGGTTCTCGGACTCGCCGTGGATGCTCTGTCTGTGCTGGTTTCTGGCCTGCCTGGGCGTGGGCGGGATGTGGCCGAACGGTGTTGCGCTCGTTTCCGAAGCCTGGGCCAGTCTGTCGCGTCCCATGGCAGCCGGGATCATTGGCACCGCCGCAAACGTGGGAATCTTTCTGATGTCGACGCTGGCCACGAAGGTGGCTGTCACGTCGTCGGACTGGCGCTGGGTCATGCTGGTGGCAGCGGCTCCGGTTGTTCTGGGAATTTTTTCGCTGCTGACGGTTCCGGAATCGCCGCAGTGGCTGGCGTCGCGCCGCAAAGCTCAGACGGCGTCGGCGGGTTCGAGCCGGCGCGGTGAGATCTTTCGGGCTCCGTTTCTGCGTGTGACGCTGGTCGGAATCGGTCTGGCTACGATTCCGATTATCGGCGGATGGGGCAGCGCAAACTGGATGGTACCGTGGGCGGCGGAAGCGGGGGATACCGCAGACCCGCCGAATCCGACCCTGAAAGCCACCGTCAGTCAGACGCGTGCCATTACCGGGATCGTGGGGAGTTTTCTGGGTGGCTGGATCGCCAGCGCACTGGGGCGCCGACTGACCTTCTTTCTGGCCAGTTTCGGGTCTCTCGTCACAGCTCAGTACGCATTCTGGTTCCTTTATCCCGGGAACGGTGAATTCCTCTGGTGGGTGGCAGCACTGGGACTCTTCAACGGGGTGTATTTCGGCTGGCTGCCGCTGTGTCTGCCCGAGCTGTTCCCCACGCGGGTGCGGGCCGCCGGATCCGGGGTTAGTTTCAATTTTGGCCGCATTCTCTCAGCCGTGACGGTGTTCGCTTCGGGGACGCTGACACAGTTCTTCGAAGGGGATTATGCGAGAATCGGGAGGGCCACTAGTCTGATTTTTCTGATCGGGATGGTCCTGATCGCCTTCGCTCCCGATACCTCGGGTCGGCGGTTGGACGAGTGACATGATGCGACTTGCCTTTTCCGGTGGCGACGGATCCGGTGCCACCGGCCTGGCCGAAGCGGCGTTGCGGATCGCTGATCTGAGCGTCACCGTGGTAGCCCACCCCGATGCCGTCCGCCGCCACCAGGCCGCCGCGGTCCTGTCCGCGGGACTGACGGCGTCTTCGCTGTCGGCTGCACTGGATCGGTACGGCGGGGAATTCGATGCGGTGATGATCGAGTCAACGTCATCAGGATTGCCTGACGATGTCGCCAGTGCAGCCGCGGCCGGCAAACACATCCTGCTGGCTTTTCCGCTGCTGGACTCCGTCGTCGCTGCCGAACGGATTATCACCGCATGTCGGCAGTCGGACGTGCGGCTGATGCTGTGTCAGACGGCACGATTCCGACCATCCCAGATTGCCGTCCGGCAGGTGCTGGAATCCGGGAAACTGGGTGAACCGGCACTGCTCCGAATTCACGCGTGGGACTCGCAGTCACTGACATCGCAACGTGAAACCCGCGATGTCGCGGCGGCAGCAGGCGCCGGCGGAACACGGCCGGCATGGCCCCGCCTGACCGAACAACTGGATCTGGCGATGGGGATGTTCGGGGGATGGCCGAGCGAATTGTACGTACTGGGGCGGCAGGAAGCCGGCCGATCGCGGTCCGAATGGCCTCGGCACGTCCAGGTACATCTGGGCTTTGGCGAGGGTCGCATGGCGCTGATCTCGGTGGCGTCGGAAGCACTGCCGGAGGGTGAGCGATACGCCACCGTATCGCTGATTGCGTCGGCGGGCGCGGCCTATGCCGATGACTTTGATCAGACGCAGCTGGTCTATCGCAGCGGCTGTGCCAGAGCCTTCAAAACCTCTGAAGGCACGGCTGCTGTGACCCACGAACTCCGCGAGTTCGCAGAGGCCGTCCGGCAGAAACGGGATCCCGCAGTCGGCGGTAACGCCGGAATTCACGCCCTCCACCTGACCGACCTGGCATGGCAGGCGCTTTCCACCGGGCAGCCGGTTCAGACAAAAGGACTGCAGCATGCATCGCCCCAATGACACACCAAAGTCCCGGAAGATCCTGCGGACGGCAGCGGTCAGCCTGATCAAGCACGACTATGTGGCGCGCGGCGTCGAATCTCACCCGCGGTGTCAGCTGGTCGTGGTCACTGACGACCCGCACGTACCGGACTGGGTTCACCAGCGGAACCAGGAATTCGCTGACAGCCGCGGCATACCGTATGTGCGCGATGTGGAGCGAGCGCTGCGGGAGTTTCAGGTCGACGTGGCCGTGGTCAGTTCCGAGGCAGAACGACACTGTGATCTGAGTATTCGCGCTGCCTGCATGGGAATTCACGTGATCCAGGACAAGCCCATGTCCACTCAGCTGGCCGAGTGCGACCGACTGGTGGAAGCCGTGGAACGAAACCACGTCAAGTTCCTGCTGTGGAACCGGAATCTGCTGCCCGCAGTGATTCACGCCACCGAAGTCGTGAAGTCGGGCGCAATCGGCGCTCCCTACGCCGTCCATTGTGATTTCTATTTTTCCAAGGACGCCGGGCCTCCCAAAGGCACCCGGCAGCCCGGCGATCCGCCGATCAACTGGCTGGAGTTCCAGCGAGCCGCGCACGCCGACGGGTCCGACGGCGGAGTCGGTCGGGAGCCGATGGGCGAACTCGCAATCGAAGGCATCTACCCGCTGGCCTGCATCCAGCAGATCACCGGGGCCGAGTTTGAACAGGCCTTCGCCCGGACTGCGGCAGTGTTCCACCAGGCAAATGCTGACAACGGCGTGGAAGACCTGGCCTCGGTGTCCCTGTGTCTGTCCGGTGGCATCACGGCCTCTGTGGCCATCGGGCGCATCGGGGCCGCCAGTCATCCGGATATCGGCGAGATCCGGATCAGTGTGCTGGGCAGCGAAGGCGCGATCGTGTTTGCCGAGGCGCGTCCGGAGGTGGGAATCTACTATCGCGGACAGCCGGCAAAGGAATTCCGCCATCGCCGCGTCGCCGGTGACAACGACTTCCTGCTGGTTGACAACTTTGTGAAGGCGATTGACAATGACGGTGACACACTGCTGAACGCGCGACAGGGGCGGTCGATTACGGCGACCATAGAGGCTGCTCTGCGTTCCGCGAAATCCGGACGGGCCGAAGTTGTCGCTCCCCCGGCAATCCTGCAGCACTCCTGATGCCCCCCCAGGCACTCCTGATGTCCCCCGGCACTTCTGGCAGCGTCATCCTTCTGGCCCTGAAAGAACGCTGGCCGTGAGAGTATGCTGGCCCTGAAAGAATGCTGGCCCTGCCAACTGAGGATTCCTGACTGTGGATGGAAAACAGATCCGTGATGCACTGCGAGGCGGCCGGCGAGTCTACGCCACAGCCATGGTGGCACCGTCGCCCGGCTGGCCCCGCGCGCTTCAGAAGGTCGGCGTTGACTTCGTGTTTATCGACTCTGAGCATACACCGCTGGACCGTGACACCTTGTCCTGGATCTGTCAGGCGTTCTCAGCCCTCAACATCGCACCCGTCGTGCGGATTCCCTCACCAGACCCGTTTGAAGCGTCCAAAGTCCTTGATGGCGGTGCAGCAGGGATCATTGCGCCGTACATCGAGACGGCGGAACAGGTGCGGCAGCTGATGGGTCCGACCCGCTACCGCCCTCTGAAAGGCGAACGCCTGCAGCAGGCCATTCGCGATCCGTCAACGCTGGAACCCGAGCTGCGCGAGTATCTGGAAACGCGAAACCAGCAGACGATTTTCATTGCAAATATCGAAAGTACTCCGGGGCTGAAAAATCTCGACGAGATCCTTGCGCTGGGAGCACTGGACAGCGTGCTGATCGGCCCGCACGACCTGTCCTGCAGCCTGGGTATTCCTGAGAAGTACGAGCATCCCCGGTTCGCCGAAGCCGTCGAGTCAATTTTTCACAAGGCCAGACGAAACCACTGCGGCGCCGGGATTCACTGGTGGAACGGAGTCGGGGACGAACTCCGCTGGGCACATTCCGGTGCGAACCTGATCATGCACAGCACAGACATCACACTCGTCGTGCAGCACCTGCAGCAGGAACTGCAGGCCCTGAAGAGTCGCCTCGGTGAATCCGGTACTCAGGTGTCTCAGCTCGGCGACGTGAGCGTCTGAAGCCGGAGCCGAATGCTGAAATCTGTGGTCAGGCCCGGTTGAACCGGATTTTCGACGTCGACAACTTCCTGGCCACCACCATGATCGATCGGCTGATGCATCATCGGGAAGCGCCTGCCATCCGCCGGAGGCCTGTGGCGGCAGCTCGGTTTGCGAGCTGCTCAGTCCGCGTCTGGTGAATCCGAGCCGCCCGGCGTCGCCGTGCGCCGCTGGTGCCGGCTTTCGGGAATAATTTTCGGAATTCCTGTCGCGATCCCGGCACGCATAGCAAGCTGTCTGTGTCAGCGGCCGTGACTCACGCGGCTGGCGAACGACACCATTCCCAGGACAGTGTTCAGGAGACATGACCATGGTTGCCGGACACGGGCCCTACATCACGATCGACGGAGATCTCGCCAAAGCGCAGAGCGCTGCGCCGAAAATGGGGCCGAAGTACACACTGGACGTGCCCACGTCCTGGTCTGCCGAGAGATACGAAGGCGTCATCGTCTCGCTGCTGAATACACTGAGCAGGTCGAGGGCCGCAAACGCCGTGCTGCTTCGCCTGAGGAAGCCGTTGATGATCCGGCCCTGGATCTGGACTCCGACCAATGCGGCCGCTATTCCGGACAGTGCCGTCGCTGCAGTTGCCGAACGCGACCAGAGCTGCGGCTTTTCGGGATCCGGAAAGGGCTCGGGGGTCACCGTCTGGATCACGCCGAGGAATCGCATCATCCCCGATGCAACGCTGCTGCACGAGTGTGTTCACGCCATGCGTCACATGGAAGGAGCGAGGACCTGCAGCACGTACCCGGCCAACTTTGACACAGAGGAAGAGTACCTGGCAATTCTCATTACCAACGTCTTCATGTCCGAAATGAAACGCACGCTCATTCGGACCGACCACCGGGGAAATTCATGGGTCGACGCGAAGTCTCCGTGCGATCAGTTTCGAGTTGATCCGTTTCTCATCACGACCTTTGGAATGCGGCACTCTTCGTTGTACATGGACCTTGGACGTGTCCGAGAAGCAAAATTCAACCCGTTCAATCCGACGTTCTCCGACAAGCTGCAGACTGTGCGATGACCCAGGTGAAGATCCCTGTCGGATTTGTCGACGCTGTCCACTCCGTGTCTCGCACGAACGTCGTCTCGCACGAACGTCGTCTCGCACGAACGTCACGTGCAGGTCCGGGTGGGATTCATTCAGGCTTCCGGTGCGATCGCGATCAAATGCGGCCGGTCCGATTTCGGCTCCTGGTCACGCATCCTCACGTGGGTCACGGCGCCCACACTTTCCCGCCGTGCGACGTCTTCCAACAGGCCTGATGGTCACCCGGCTGCACACCTGGAACGAAGTGCATCCGGTGATCATGCAGGCACTTGAGCGAAAACATGGAGCAGGCCCACATCAACGCATCCGCCAGGCTGATCGCCGGACGGCTGATCCGATGGTCCGGGATCTTCGCGAAGTTCGTATGCACGAGCGAATACAGAGCGTCCGTTGACACATGCTTCCGGTCTGGACCCACCATGGCTGCTACCCGATCCGATCAGGAATAATGATGATTCCCTCACGCCAAAAACTTCACGAACGACCTTCAGGCATGTGCAGTGTCTTCCCGGCTTTTTTGGCTGTCCGGGAATTGCTGCTTGCTTGTGTGACCGTGCAGGAGTAAAATTAGCCCCCTGTACGTGGTGGTTCGCACCTCGGCCACCTAGTGGGAAAGATTGCGAAGTTTAAGATCGGCCGTGGCGGATCGACCACTAGGCACGGCGCTCACCGGCCCCGTGTTACCGTCCAGCTCCAGGTCTGCCTGTCGGTGGCGACTTGTTGTATTCTGTCGCAGACCATCGATTCTGCCCCGGCCTGCCCCGGCCTGCCCCGGCCTGCCCCGGCCTGCCCCGGCCTGCCCCGGCCTGCCCCGGCCTGCCCCGGCCTGCCCCGGCCTGCCGTGGGCTGCCGTGGGCTCTCTGAAAGGACGAGGTTCTTCGTGTTACGCAACTTTCGACTGAACACGAGGTACCTTTCCCGTCACCGCCATGTTGGTGGCACTTGCGTTCACCTGTCAACACGCGCAGGCGCAATCGAAACCTTTCAAGGTCACGGGCGGCGGGACCGTGCCCCACGGCCTTCCGCTCTTCACTGGTGGACCTCCGGCGTCGCACAATGCGACTGGTACGGCCACGCACCTGGGCAAATACAGCGGCGACGAGGGTATGTTCACACTCCTCTCATTCGACCCCGTCGCCCTGACAGGTACGTTTGAAGGGTCCTTCGTGTTTGTGGCCGCCAACGGGGACCGGCTGAAATGCAA
>SYLK01000285.1 GCA_005809115.1 Planctomyces sp.
CATTTGTGTTGTGTGCCTGCGCTCTGATCGGCCGCGAGTTTTCCACCGCAGGATGCCAGGCCGACGAACCGGCTGCGGGTTCGCCGCTGCCAGTCAGTCTGGCGTCGATCACCGAGAAGTTCCGGTCGGGCGAGCCGGTTGTCGTCGCCACGTTTGGCGACAGTATCACCTGGCCCTGCTATCACACGGATTTCCAGCAGAACTACATCACATTCGCCGTGGACGCATTGCGGCAGGCCTACCCGAAAGCAGACATCAGGATCGTTCACGCCGGAAACATGGGATCGGCGGCGCGGGGACTGGGCGAAACTCGGTTCGACCGGTACGTGCTCGCCCACGCCCCGGACCTCGTTGTGATCATGTTCGGGATGAACGACTGCCTTGGCGGGGAAGGAGCAATCGACGCCTACGAACAGAATCTGACGCGCCTGATCGAAAGGGCGCGCAGCCGGGGCGTGCTGCCGGTGATCGCGAATCAGAACGAGATCATTTACGACAGCCCGGACGGGCAGCCGCGTCGGGCGCTACCCCGCTACATGGCCCGCGCCCTCGAAGTGGCCGTTCGTGAACGTGTGCCTGCAGCCGATTGCTTCGCGGCATGGAAACCATTACTTGCCAGTCGTGATGAGCTGGCAGCGCGGCTGAACGACTGGATTCACCCCAATCATGCGGGCCACCGGCTGATGGCTCGGTCAATCCTGCAGTCGCTCTGGCCGGAGGCGGTCGGATTCGTTTCTGATGCCGTCCGCACTCCGGAGCGCCTCCCTGCCGCGGATCCCGTTGCCCGCCTGCTCCCCGGACCGCCGGGGAAGCAGATCCTGCGGACCAGTGATGGCATCTGGTGCGCCGTTTCAGGGCGGTCACGCGACGGCAGGATCACGGACCTCGTGTTCAGTTGGTCTGAAGATCCTCGACCGGCATGGGCCGATTTCGAGCACATCACGCTGATTGGTACCGGGAAGGAGGCGGTTTTCGATGCGATGGACAGAACTCTCACCGCGGGGCTGCTGCTGGAACGCGAGGGTCGCGTGCTGGTGGTCTTCAGCTGGAACGTCGGAGTGTTCGTTGTTTCGATCGACCTCCGGAAAGTGAGCTGGCAGGACCACATTCGCGACCCGTCGGCCTGGCTGGCACAATCCGGGCAACCGTTTGTCCGACCTCAGATCGTGGTGAACAATCAGCAGAACGCTGGACTGCTCCATGATGCGTGGCTGCAGCCCGACGGCTGGCCCGCTGTCTTTTGCTCTGCGCGTAAACCGGCTCCGGGGTCGGGATGGGAGATCACGGATGGGGAGGACGGCATCGCGCTGGTCACGCGGCGTGGAGCAGCGGACGAGTCCGTACAGGACTTCCTGTTCCCGGGGTTTCAGGCCCTTCGCTGTACTCACACCGGGGCGGAAAACGTGTATTGGGCAGCACAACGGAATCCCGGTGAGGAGTGGCGGCTGGGAACGGTCGGCCGGGAAAGGTTTTTTTCCGTTCATCGATCCGCCCGAGAACTGCTCCTGCCAGGAGGCGGTATCGCAAACCAGGCAGTCGGGGTGGCGTATCTTCAAACCGATCAGGCCGCCGACGGTCACTGGACGATCCTGGAATGGGGCGAAGATTTCAGCTCGCATGATCTTTCGCCTCCCGCAGGAGCGACTCCAGGGCGGCTGGTTCCGCTGCCCTGGTCGGATGGCGTGGAACGCGGGATCGAATGGCGGGAAGTCCCGCACGACGATCACGGAAAGTGCGTCTGTGCCTGGCAATCACAGCTCCCACCGGGCGGTGCAACGCTGGGCATCCTGACTGAACATCGAGGGCAACTGGCGTTCTCCATCACGGGGGTGCGGAGAACTATCCCGAGCAACTGAGACGCCTTCGATACCTGGTCAATCTCCAGCAGACGGCTTCCAGGCGATCCAGGCAGATCAAGACAGACTGCAATTGACAGCGGAGTAAAATATGATAGTGTGTACAGGTCGCGTTGCGGTGTGACATAAGGAGAGCGGCAGATGAGAACATACCAACCCGAAGCGCCAGCGAGGAATCGACTTACCAACCCGAAGCGCCAGCGAGGAATCGACATACGGCCTCGCTGGCGCTTCGGGTTCGTGTTGCGCGGGTAAATTCTCCCTTGCCGGTCGCCTGACATCAGCATGCGACATGTGTGAGTGCAGCGTTTTTCTGTGTAATATCCTGAATTGACACGCTGAAATACGCTGAATTGACACCGTTCGGCCTGGATTTCGATCTGAAGGAAGGAACGTGTCCTGTGTTGCGGTTTCTTTCCGGTCGACTTCGATTATGTGACGGGATCACTCGCCGCGAAGTGCTGCGTGTGGGGGGGCTCGGGGCATTCCTGCTTTCAGCGGGTGAGCCATTTCGATTGCCAGGTGCCGTGGCCGAGGACGCATTGCCGTCGTCTGGTCGAGCCAGATCGGTCGTGTTCATTACGCTTTACGGCGGCCCTCCGCAGACGGAAACGTTTGACATGAAGCCGCAGGGGCCCTCCGAGGCCCGGCCGGTCAGTCCGATTGCGACCAGTGTTCCGGGCATCGAGATTTGTGAATACCTGCCTCATCTGGCCCAGGTGGCGCACCTGGGAACGGTGGTTCGGTCATTGACTCACAGCGATACGGCCCATGCGGCAGCGCTGTACACGTACCTGACCGGCTGGCCTCATCCTTTACTCAACACGAACAGTCCGGCGACGCCCGACGACCATCCGCATCTTGGTGCCGCAATGGGAGTACTGAGGCCTTCGCCAGGATCGGTGCCACCGTGCCTGATTGTCGGGGGACGGATTCTTCCACAGTTTCAGGGAATCGGGCAGACAGGCGGATATCTCGGAGCGGCTCACGAACCCCTGACCGTCGATCGAGACGCACAGGATCCCGATTCCATCCTGAAACTCATGACCCTGCGGGACGAAGTTCCCACATTCCGGCTGGACCACCGTCGCCGGCTTCTGGGAACTCTGGAAGCCGGAGTGCGAAACCTGGACGTGGACCGGAAGCACGCGAACCTCTCCGCGATTCAGCAGAGTGCTTACCAGATGTTGTCTTCGCGTGAACTGGTGGCGGCCTTCGATCTGGAACGCGAACCCGAGCGAGTGCGCGACAGATATGGGCGCTTTGCCCTGGGACAGAACCTGTTGCTGGCCCGCAGGCTGGTTGAAGCTGGCGTACCGACGATTCAGGTCAGTGACATTCCTCCCGGCGGCGAACAACACTGGGACCTGCACTATGGAAACATCTTCAGCCGACTCAGAGAATCTTTGCTGCCGCATCTGGACCAGAGCGTGGCGGCCTTCCTCGCCGATCTGCGCGAGCGGGGCCTGCTCGAACAGACTCTCGTGATCGTGGGAGGGGAGTTCGGGCGAACTCCCTGGATGGATCGCGCACCGGACCAGGGAGGCCGGCAGCACTGGCCGCGGTGCTATTCAGCGCTGCTGGCTGGCGGCGGCATTCGGCAGGGCGAGGTGTTTGGCTCGTCCGATCAGGCGGCGGCTTACCCGGCATCAAATCCGGTAGCGCCGTGGGACCTGGGGGCAACGATTCTGCACCTTGCGGGGATTGATCCTGCGGGCGAGATTTCTGATCGTCATGGCCGACCTCGGCCGTTGTGTCGAGGGCATGTCATGCACGATGTGCTGGTGTAAAACGTGCGACCGCGTGCGGGAAGCGAGTGTCGCTGCGGTGCACGCTTCCTGTCTGCCAGCAGGCTGTTCCGTCTTCGAGGCGGGAAGAGCGACCTGGTGACTGAGATTATGATCAACTGAGGCCGGACAGTCGCGGCTTCGCTGACAGGAGAACGACCATGCCGGATGCGAAAGCTCTCAGATCGACTGCATCACGACGGCAATTCATCAGAGCCGGCGTTGCCACGGCCGCCGTGGTCACATCACCTTACGCAGGACTGACCGGGGCGCTCACGGCTCCTGCCCCGTCCGCTGCCCCGGGCGGTGCGGATGATCAGCCGCTGATGATCGCCCGTGGAGCAGTCCAGTTATTCGTGGATCTGGACCGGGTGGAGTCGATGCAGAACGTTCGGCGAACATTCCACACGGCTGAGAAACATCCGGAGAATCCCGTGATCCGCCGCGTCAGACCGTGGGAGGATGACCGCAGTACCTGGGGTTCGGTCGTCTACGACGAACAGCAGAAGATCTTCAGGGCCTGGTATGGAGGGAAGTCAGGTCAGCAGAAGGAATACCGCCCTGGCTCGCTGTCGGATTGCTCAGTCCTGTGCTACGCCACTTCGACCGATGGGATTCATTGGGACAGGCCCGACCTGGGTCTGCACGAAGTACTCGGGACGAAGCACAATAACGTGGTGATCGGGGATGACCACCAGAACGGGCTGGCTCACTGGGAATCGCTCCTCATCGACCCGCTCGAACAGGACTCTCAGCGGCGCTACAAGGCGATCGGCTGGTCCAGCAATGACTGGGACGGGCCGATGAGTGGCATCTATACGATGACGTCGCCAGACGGGCTGCACTGGACCCATACTCCTGAACCGGTCTTTCACTATCATCCTCGTCCCGGGACGAGCGATCGGGGGCCGGTCGGGGACGCACAGAGCATGATGATCGACACCCTGCGAAATCGGTACGTCGCGTTCCTGCGGCGGATTCCCGGCCGGGCGTTCAGCGTGAGTCAGGATTTCGCCACCTGGACGCCACCAGAAGTATCTCTGGAGGCCCGCGGGGATGAGACCGGCAATACGATTTATAATCACATGGGCTTTGTCTATGGTGATCGTTATCTCGGTCAGCTCACCTACCTGGATCAGAAGGACCACACGAAAACGCTGGTCAACGTGTGGCTGCTCACCAGTCGCGACGGGGAACACTGGGATCGACCGGAAACAGAACGCCCGCTGATCGACGTGGGGGACATCGGGGAATGGGACCGTTTCAACATCCGACTGACGGGCGCTCCGCCCATCCGCGTCGGAGACAAGCTCTTCATCTATTATCGGAATACGGCGAACCGTCACGGACCTTATGTGGGGACAGACACCACAAACGTGGGCGGCGGGATCGGGCTGGCCACCCTGCGCGCGGACGGATTCGCGTCAGTTGCCGCGGGCTATGATGGCGGACAGCTGACAACGAAGCC
>SYLK01000286.1 GCA_005809115.1 Planctomyces sp.
ACCCAAATTCAGGTCCCGCAGCTGAGGAATTGATTTTCCGCTGGTTGATTTCCAACATTGGCGGCCCCATTTTTCGGCATCGCAGAAATTCGGCGATCATTTCCTGACGGGATTTCTCCGTCGGCGGCGACGGAAAACACTTCTCCGATGAATTGATCTGGCCGCGCGAAATGGATTTTTCTGCAGCGGCAGGTGGTCATTTCGAATTGTTCACAAAATGAATTTCCGGAATTGAATTCTGATTTTCCCGCACCTGCCTGAATTTTTGCGATTCCATTTCCGGACACTGCCGGACGATTCTCTGACCCAGAATCGCGCCAGCGTCGGCTTTCGCGTCCATTCTTTCCGCAGACAATTCCCGGCACACGTCCCTTGTCCTCCGGCCGGGAGTCCTGTTTGTGCTGACGATCTTCGAGTATTTGCGGAAGCGGGCATTTGAATCGGTGGTGGCTGGTGTTGAGGACGCCGTCGAGGCGCTGGAACATCAACCGCGGGGAAATTCGACTACCAGGCCACGCACGGCAACTCCCGAAAATTCAAATCCCGGAATTTCTTCTGAAGGGAATTCCCTGCCCGCAGAGTCTGCCGGCCAGAAATATCTTGCCGCCCCCCGCTCGAATGCCACCCCGACCGCCACTCCGACTGCCGGGACGAACACACCCGATTTGCCACCGCGTCGCCGTCGCGGACGGCCACGCCTGCAGGATCAGCAGCCATGAGTTCGTGGGAGCGAGACCTGCTCGAGGTACTGGCAGACCAGCTGCGAATCGTGTCTCCGGCACAAATCGCCCGCGCCTGGTTCGCGCGACAAGCGACAGCACAGCGTTCCGCGACACGGCTGGTGCGACGGTTCTCAGACAACGGCTGGCTCCGCATCCGACGTGTGCTGGCTCGTCCCGTTTCGCCCCTGTTGAGCCCGTTGTTGAGCTGGCGCCATGCCCGGCCGACGCCGGATTTTGCAAATTTGTCCCGGCAACTGCATCGGAGATCGCGATGTGCGGCCGAACTCACCATCGTCGTCGAGGCCACCACGAAAACGCGTGCCCTGTTCGGCACCTCCGGTTTTCGGCCGCGTCTCAAACTCACGCAGACCAGCCATGACCTGCACGTGGCGGAAATCTTCTTCCGGTATCGAGAATCCGAATGTGATGTTCGGCGGTACTGGGTCGGAGAAGATCGGCTTCCCGTGACGTGGTCCATCCGTCAGCGGCCCGACGCCATTCTCGTGGACGATGCCGGCGACTTTCACCGGGCCGTCGACTACGGCGGCGATTATTCGGTCGAGCGACTCAGCGCACTCCACGATGGCCTGGCCAGTCTTCCCCTGCCCTATGAAATCTGGTGAGAACCCTGAAATCTGGTGAGACCCCCCCATGACCACACGAAACGGATATCTGACCGGCCGCGACCGCTGTCTTCTGGAGTTCGTGGACCGCTATCGGGTGGGCACGGACGACATGTTTCAAGGAGTCTTCTTCAGCGAGGCAAAGCAGCGGACCACCAGTGTCAGCCGTGTTGTGAGACGACTCATCCGTCGCGGTCTGGTCCGCCGTGTCACCTGGTCACCGGGGCGCAGCTATGTGGTCCTCACGCGCCGAGGTTGCCGAGCCATCGCCGTTCCCGACCGCACGCCGCGTCCTCTGACTGAGCAGTCACTGCCGGCCGCCCTCGCGATTGCGTGGCACTGTGTCCGAGCTGGTGTCACTCGTCTGACCGATCGCGAATTCCGGCAGCGTTACCCGGAACTCTGGAGACCTGGCCTGCGGTCGTCCTGCTACTACCTGACCGACACACCCCGGGGACTGGTGCTCGGCATGTTCCTTGTTGACCGGGGCGGCACCGCCCGCCGACTGCGCGGCAAAATCCGGCGACTGATCACTCAGCGGGACTCGCTGCCTGCATTTGAGGCCCTGATTGCAGGTCGGCGGCTGCGTCTGACGGTGCTCACCGGCCTGCCGGCCCAGCAGCAGAACATTCGCCGGTCGCTCAAACGGTCGACATTCCATCGTGTGGAAATCGAAGTGTGTCTCGTTCCCGAACTCGGTGAGATCCTGACTGGTCCTTAACTCATTGACCCGGAGTGAACCATGACATTATTCCCCGCGAATGCCGACGACCTGCTCGATGTGGCCGCGCTGCCGCCCACGGATGATACCGAACTCAATTACCGCACGAGACCGTTGTCTCCCGCACAGGAGCTGCGTCTCACCCTGCTCGTGCTGTTGGTGCCGGTCCCGATTCTCGTAGCGCTCTCGGCGATTCACAACGGCTTCATCGCACTGCATGTGTTCTTTCTGCATCTGACGGTTGCCACTGCCATTCTGCTGGGCGGCTCGGCCTTGCTGCGACACCTCGTGGGAGCGACGCTGCGGCGTGACATGACGGCTCTGGTGGTGCTGGCGGCGGCTTTCCTGTGCGGCCGGCTTTGGACCTGGGTTGACGGTGTCTGGTGGTGTCGGCTGGCGCTGTTGTTGTCGTGGATTGTCAGTGCTGTGATCGCCCGGCAGGTGGCGGCGTGGATTCTGGTCGGTCCCACCGTCGATCACGACACCATGGAGCGTTGGCGGTTCAATCTGCCGGCGATTCTGCATCCCCGGTTGTCACTCGAATGTCCCGAGCTGCTGACGTTCACGCTCAGCGGCTTTGTGCTCGGTCCGGCGTGGTGGGTGGCGGTGCGACTGGCCAGCGATTACTTCGGCCGCATCTGGCTGTGGCCGCTGGGCTTTGTCGCGTGTCTGCACATCGGGTGGCTGCTGCTGCACGTGATCACGTGCTTGTTCGTCCCGTGGCCGTCGTGGGAACGCAGCTGGCGGATCACGCTGCAGGCCGTTGTCCTGTTTCTGACCTACGATCCGCATCAAACTCCCGCGGCCGGCGTATTTCGATTTCCCGCCCGCTGGCTGCGTCCGATTGCCGTTCGCTGGGGCATGGTTGTGGCCGTCCTGATGGCGCTGGCGTTTGCCTGCAGCACTTCGTGTCCCGACGCCGTCGCCGCATCGTCGCAGGGACGATCGCTGCTCGGTCAGTTGATGACCAACCTGATCCTCGTAACGGTCGAGGCACCGCTGCTGTTCGTCACCATTTCGTGGCTGACAGCTGGCAGTCTGCTGGCTCGGTTTGATGCCGAACTGTCAGGGACTGCCGAGGACGGGCCGACCGAGTGGGACAATTATGTGGACCGCATCATCAACTCGAATGACAAACTGGAATCGGAGCACCTGCTGGCGGGATTCAGCCGCACGGGCGATTATCCGATTCTGATTCATCGCGAGATCTATGACCAGCACATGCACCTGCTGGGGGACAGCGGAGCGAGCAAGACATCGCTCGGAATGGCTCCCACCGCCACGCAACTGATCGCCCGGGGTGATGCGACCGTGGTGATCGTGGACCTCAAGGGTGACAAAGCCCTGTTCGAGGCCTGCCGGCTGGAAGCGGCCCGAACCGGGAACATGCGGTTTCGCTGGGTGTCGAACGAAGTGGGGCACTCCAGCTATTCCTTCAATCCCTTTCTGCAGTCGCACAATCAGAGTCTGTCGGTCGAGCAGTTTGTGCAGGAGATTCTGCAGGGACTCTCACTGGACCACGGGATTGCCTACGGAGCCGGCTATTTCACGGCCATGAACGAGATCGTGCTGACGAACGTGCTGAAGAATTGCCGAGCCCGGTCGTTTCGTGAACTCGATCGCTACCTCAGTGACCAGCGATTCTATGCGCGTGTCGGGCATGCCGAAGACTGGGCCCAGGCACGGCACCTGGGTTCTCTGGTCAGCCGGATGGCGGCCACCGAATCCATCAATGTGGTCCCGGGGATGTATCCCGATCAGCCGAACGTTCAGACCGAGTCGATTGATGCCTGCAACGTGTTCGCCGAGCCTCAGGTGGTCTATCTCTGGCTGCGTTCGGCGATTGAACCGAGCAACGCCCCGGCGATTGCGCGACTGTTCCTGTGGTCGATGTTCAATGCCGCCAGTCACAATCCGCCTGGAAAGAATCGGGTGTATTTCTTCATCGACGAGTTCCAGCAGGTCATCAGCGAAGGCATCCGGCTGATTTTTGAGCAGTTTCGCGATCTCGGCGGAACTTTGATTGCGGCTCATCAGACGGCCGGTCAACTGCGTCGTCAGGGCTCCGATCTGGGGGAAACCATCGATTCCTGCACGGCCGTGAAGCAGGTATTTCGGGCGTCGGGCCTCGAGTCACTGGAACGTCTGGAAAAACTGGCGGGCAAAAAACTCGACAAGGTGGCCTATTGGATGCAGCCGAAGGAAACCACCACGGGTAACCTGATCGATCGGCTCGACACGTATCATGCGGTGGATGGACTGCTGAATGTGCGGCTGGTCGAACAGGATCGGCTCAACCGG
>SYLK01000287.1 GCA_005809115.1 Planctomyces sp.
TGAACGTGTGTCCTGTTTTCGCTCAGACAAGTCCGAGACTGGCTTTCGTTGCGCGCGAAATACATGGGAACGATCGGCCTTCATGCAGACCGGATGCCGGATCGAAATCGCATAACACAGGAACGCCTGACTTTGGCGATCCTGGCGGAAAGGCCACTGCGCGCCGCTGAATTCCTGCCGTTTCCTGAGAATTGCGAATGTCCATGTCCGCGGATGACTCGCCTCGTTCGGATATCAGGTCTCTCCGCGCACTCTTTGGGCCGGCGCTGGTCCTGCTGCTGCTCACTGGAGCATTGTGGCTGCTCCATCACGAACTGAAACGCTTTCAACTGCGGGACTTTCTCGACAGCCTTGCTGCGATGCCATCATGGAGAATCTGGTGTGCGGCTGCGCTCACGGCTGTCAGTTACGTCATCCTGATGGGATACGACCTGCTGGGTACTCGCTACATCAGCCATCCGATGAGTATTCCGCGTGTCGCGCTGGCGTCGTTCCTGAGCTTCACCGTCGGAAACAGCTTTGGCATGCTTCTCGGTGGGTCCACGATTCGATATCGCCTTTACTCCGCATGGGGATTGTCGTCCATCGAAATCGTGAAACTGGTGCTGCTGGTCGACGTCACGTTCTGGATCGGACTATTTGCTCTCGCTGGCGTGATGTTCACCACAATGCCGACGTCCATCCCTGACCGACTTCACCTGCCGCTGGCGAGCACGCTCCCGATCGGAGTCTTCTGCCTGACGCTGGCGACCAGTTATCTGGTCCTCTGCGCCCTCCGTCGAAAGCCCGTTCGAATTCGCCACTGGGATTTTCATCCACCGGTCTTTCGGCTGGCATAGATGCAGGTGGCTGTCTCGGCGACTGACCTGACAGTTGCTGCCAGTGTGCTGTACGTGCTGCTGCCAGAGTCGATTGATCGCGGATTTCTGCAATTCCTGTCGATTTATCTTCTGGCGATTGTTGCCGCATTTTTCTCACAGGTGCCCAGCGGGCTGGAAGTCATCGAACTGGTGCTGCTGTACATGCTGAATCCGACGAATCCTCAGTCGGTGATCGGCTCTCTGCTGGCTTATCGAATGATCTATTACTTCGTGCCGCTGGGCATTGGCATCGTCGGTCTTGGTGCCAACGAAGTCGGAGTGATAAAATCGCCCCTCGGGCGAGTCGCTGCGGTGATCGGGAAACTTTCACCCGTTGTTGCTCCCCGACTGCTGGCTCTGGCTGTATTTCTGACGGGGGCGATGCTGTTGCTGTCAGGGGCGACGCCTGCGGCTCAGTGGCGGCTTGATCTGCTGCGACAGTGCTGCCGCTTCCACTGCTTGAGGTTTCGCATTTTCTGAGCAGTATCGCGGGTCTTCTGCTGCTGCTGGTTGCACGCGGTCGGCAGCGGCGCGTGGAGACAGCATATTACGCGGCCGCAGTTCTGCTGGTGTGTGGGATTGCCGCGTCCCTGCTGAAGGGGTTTGATCTTGAAGAAGCGATGCTGCTGAGTGTCCTGCTGGCCGCGCTGCTTCCCTGTCGGCGGTACTTTTATCGTCACGGTGCATTTCTGACTCAGCGGTTCACAGTGCAGTGGTTTCTGGCGTTCGGTATCGTGCTGAGCTGTTCGGCCTGGTTAATGCTCTTTTCGTTTCAGCACGTACAGTACCGAGACGATTTATGGTGGCAGTTCGCGTTTCATGAAAACGCTCCGCGATCACTCCGGGCTTTCGTCGGCGTGGTGACTCTGATGCTGATCTTTACGTGCTGGCTGCTGCTCGCGACGGCTCACGACGTCGGACCGTCGGCCGGCTATTACGGATGCCTGGGAGCTGCCTGCAATTCGCATTCAGATCACTGGCGGGTTCTGGTCATCGCCTCCGTTCTCGTGTTTCTCACGGCGCGGCTGATCTGGTCGCTGGCCAGGCCTGCCGCGCACGGTCGCGACTTGTCATCGGATGTGTCGCATCTCATGGCGTTTGTGCTGGGTCTGCGTGCCTTTGAATGGCTTGCGTGACGCTGATCGTCATCTCCCGGCAGACACCGGAGATCTCATGAGCGGAAGGATCCACGTCGAATGCCACTCCATCATGGCGACTGTGGCACTTTGCCCCGCCGGGGAATTCCACCACGGCCGATCCGCCCCGCGGAGATGTTGTCCGGAAATCAACACTCGTATCGCGCCGTCGGATCAGTGCTTTCTGCCGGGAGAGAAACCTTCATTTCCGCCGGTACAGCCTCAAATTGGCCATTTGGCACGCTGAGTGCAACGCCTTCTGTCAAGCACCACAGGATCCTGGTTCGGCAGACATTCAGGCCGGCGTTCATGCAGTCAGGCCTCATCGATCAGGTGCACAGGCAGCAAACGACTGAATCACTGAATCGGATGAAAAGGAATCAGCCATGAAATGTTCATCATCGTGTTCGAGCGAGTACATCGGCCTGGTCGCCTTCGGGCTGGCCGTGGTGGGAGTTGCGGCAGGTATTTCGCACGCGACTCAGCATCAGGAATCGACAGCAGCACCGAGTGCTCGAGCTGCCGCATCGGAAATTTCGCCGGCGGAAGCGCAACGAGCTGTCTCATCAGCAAAAGAGCTGTCGACGGCGTTTCGTTTCGCCACGGAGAACGTTCTCCCGGCTGTTGTCACCATCGAAAACAGGCCAAAGGCAGTCGCAGCAGTTCAGAGCACGCCGGAGACAAAGGAGGGAAATCCCGGAATTCAGGAAAATCCCTTCGAAGGGACGCCGCTGGAAGATTTCTTCAAGGATCGAGGCTTCAGTTTTGAAGGCCCACCGGCCCGATCGCAGCCACATCAAAGTGGCATGGGTTCTGGTGTCGTGATCGATCCGGCAGGAATCATCCTCACGAACAATCATGTCGTGGCCGGGGATGGCGACGTTACCGTCCGACTGTACGACGGTCGTGAGTTCAAAGCGACCAGCGTGTGGACGGATCCGAAATCCGATATCGCGGTTGTCAAGGTCGACGCAGATCATCTGACCGCAGCGAAGATCGGAAACAGTGATGCCATCTCCGTTGGCGACTGGGTGCTGGCACTCGGCCAGCCGTTCGGACTGGAGAGCACGGTCACAGCAGGCATCATCAGCGCGAAGCATCGCGGGATCGGTATTACTGAACGCGAGAACTTCCTGCAGACGGATGCTGCCATCAATCCGGGCAACAGCGGCGGACCACTGGTCAACCTGGATGGCGAAGTCGTAGGCATCAATACGGCTATCTCGTCGCGAAGCGGAGGCAGCGATGGCGTGGGCTTTGCAGTTCCGATTAACGTCGCCCA
>SYLK01000288.1 GCA_005809115.1 Planctomyces sp.
ACGATTCCCCGATGATCCGCGAAGGCGGCTGAGTCCGCTCGATGATGGCCTTCAGCTGCCGGTTCTCCTTGTTGATCCGGCCGCGCTCCCACGCCATTCGACACCGCTGTTCAAGTTCATCCAGCGGGAACGGCTTGGTCAGGTAATCGCACGCACCCAGCTTCATCGCATTGACCGCACTCTCAATCGTCCCCTGACCTGTCAGAATAATGACCTCTGTTTCCACCTGCCCGGATCGCATCCGCTCCAGCAGCTCCAGTCCGGTCAGCCCAGGCATGTTCATGTCGACGATGGCCACGTCAAACAATCGCCGGTCACACAGTTCCAGTGCCTCCTGTGCCTGCGCTGCCGCAGCAACCTGATGCCCCTTCCGGGTCATCCAGCGCACACAGGTTTCACGAAAATCCGCGTCATCCTCGACAACCAGCAGATTCATGGAAGGCAGCGCCGTACTCATCTCTGGACTCCGCCGAAAAACAAAAAGCCGATTCAGACCACCGTGCGGACTGTGACAAAAGCGCGACAATTCGCACACTCGCACAATCGGTCAGCCGGTTTTTCAGGTCGAAGACTCATCATGATTGCGTGTTCTGCGAATGCCGTTCCGCAGATGTGGCACAACTCGCTGGTAGGACGATACTGATCAGAGTTCCACGCACAGGGGCCCGCTGAGCAGTGATCTGGCCGGAGTGAGCTGCGATAATCCGCTGAACGATCGCCATTCCCAGCCCGGTGCCTTTCTGTTTGGTGGTGAAGAAGGGATCAAAAATCTGTTTGAGTGCCGTGGGAGTCAGCCCGGAGCCGTCATCTTCGACAATAATCCGCACTGCCGCACTCCCCCCCAGATCGGTCCGCGAACAGCGGATCCGCACGGTTCCGGATGTGCCACAGGCATGAATGGAGTTCTCGAGGATATTCCGGAATACCTGCTCCATCCGGTGAACATCAACACAGCAGATGATGGAGCGACATTCCTCCGTTTCCACCAGTTCGATCCGGCGATCGCCTCGCACCGCCGACAGATTCTCCCATTCCTTCTTCCAGATCTGAGCCAGACTGCAGTCCCGGCATTCCAGATGGATCGGGGCGGAGTAGCCCCGCACCTCTTCGTACAACCGATAGAGATCCTGAAGCGCTGCCGTCGTGCGGCGAACCAGATCGCGCAGTTCAGGCTCGTCGGCGAGATCCAGTGCGAGCATATCGAGGCAGGCCTGCGCTCGCTGCAGCGCATTGCGGCTCTCGTGTGCCAGGCCCGCCACCATCTGACCAATCGCTACCAGCCGTTCCGACTGCAGCAGCTGGTGCTGCACCTGCTCCAGTTCCGACAGGTCGCGAATGATTCCCGTGAACTTCTGGCCGGATTCGTCGCGGAACTCACTCACAGCCAGATGGATCGGAAAACTGCTGCCGTCACGGCGAAGTCCGCTCACACGCCGACCGATCCCGATGACGCCGGGCTGCCCGGTGTGCTGGTACTGCCGCAGATACTCACCGTGCTGTGATCGATGCGGTTCCGGCATCAGCATCGAAACATTGCGACCGATCAAATCGTCTTCGCCGTACCCAAACATCTTCATCGTTGCGGGATTGACCGTCTCAATGATTCCCTGATCACTGATGGTCACGATCGCGTCAACGGCGGTATCCAGAACCGCCTGGGCACGCGCCAGCAGACCGCCCGGATCCGATGGAACTGAATTCATACTTGACGACACGCGCGATCAACTCCCTGTGCGCAACACCATGTGCAGGCTGTCAGCGATTGTGCTGTCATTCCAGTACCGCAGCATTTCTGATGCCAAACTGAGAACCCCTGACAAAACCTGCGTGAGCCGCCGATGTGCGGCGCCATCGCTCCTTGACGACGTGTGTCGCCGGGTCACTCTTCCCTGCATCTCGACCACCCTCGACGCAGCGCGGCCACCGAGGTTTTTTCAGGGGTTCACAGAAGACTGATCACCAGACTTGCATCCGGTCAGGATGCATGAGTGATCGCAAGCACGCACTCCGCCGACTCGTTCCGAGGATTATTGACGCGGACCGACACGCGATGACGGTGCAGTGTGCCGTCGGGAAGGGGTTTCAGCAGCGAAAGACACTCGTGCGGGCCGGCGTTCAGCCAGACGGCATGGTCATCCGGCCGCAGGATGACGGGCATTCGGTCGTGGATCGGCTGCATCTCCGCGTTCGCGGACGTGGTCAGAATGGTGCAGGACAGCACAGTGGGCACGACATCGGACGTCCCGTCACTCGCCGGATGCCACTCCTCCCAGAGTCCCGCGAACGCGAATGGAGCGTCGCCCGGCAGTCCGATCAGCCACGGCTGCTTCTTTCCCTCGGGCGTTTTCTCCCACTCATAAAATCCGTCTGCCGGAATCAGACAGCGACGCTTCTTGAACGCCGTCCGAAAAGACGGCTTTTCAGCCACGGTTTCGGCCCGCGCATTGATCATCCGATTTCCGATGGCGGGATCGTGCGCCCATCCCGGAATCAGCCCCCACTTCATGGGCACGACCTCGCGGGAAGCCGGGTCGTCAGGCAGCGCACGAACACACAGGATCAGCTGTGTGGGTGCGATATTGAATCGCGGGAACAACTGCGGCCAGTCGGCGACCTGAAATGTCTCGCTGAGCTTTCCGGCCGAAGCCCGCAGTGTGATGCGACCACACATGATTCGCCCCCCGACAGTCATGCCGCGGCACTCGCGGCACGGAATCAACTCATGATCTGTGAGATCGGCAGACCCCCCTGAGCAACCTCGACCGGCCGCCCGGTCCGATCCAGTACGCGCAGGGCAGGATCGATTCCCAGCAGCGAGTAGATCGTGGCACAGATGTCGGAGGTGCTTACGGGATCTGTCCTGACGTAGGCCGCCTGAGCATCGGACTCACCGTGGACTGTGCCGCCGCGGATTCCCGCACCGGCAAAGACCGCGGAATAGCAATACGTCCAGTGATCCCGCCCCGCGTTGCCGTTGATCCGCGGAGTGCGGCCCATTTCACTCATCACCACGATCAGCGTTTCATCCAGCAGGCCACTCCCGTCCAGATCCTCCATCAGGGCGGAAAAAGTCTGGTCAAAGCCAGGCAGTTTATTGTGCTTCAGGATCCAGAAGTTCTGTGTGTGCGTGTCCCAGGCGTCATAGTCGATCCGGATCCGGTCCCAGTACAGATCCCATGTCACGTTGATGAACCGTACGCCCGTTTCCAGCAGTCGTCGGGCAATCAGAGTACTCTGACCAAACAGCGTCCGTCCGTATCGGTCCTGCTGCGCCGGAGCCACCTGACTCATGTCGAAGCAGCTGGCCAGCTGCGACGATGTCAGCATGTCAAATGCCTGCTGCTGGCTTCGCGTGTAGCTGGCGGAACCGCCGGACAGCAGCCGTCTCCGCTCGTCATCAAACTGGGTCAGCAGCGACCGGCGTTCGTTCAGGCGATCCAGCGTCAATTCCCCGGGCAGTGTACTGTGCGGCAGCAGCGGTGTGCCGCGGACGATCTGTGGTCGACCAGGCTGAGGAGCATGCCCCTGGTTGTCCCAGACCGGCTCACACTCTGTCGTCAGCGGGTCAAACCGCTTTCCAAGAAACCCGCCATACGGCCCCGCACGCCGAAAGGCCTGTCCCCAGCCCAGCCAGTTCGGCAGGTAGACATAGTCCGGAATGTCGGCGGTCCGGGCATTCGCTGACGTGGATTCAGGTCCTGTGCTGCCAAAGTTCTTCCGGACACGCAGGTACTCGCAGACAGATCCCATGCTGGGAGGATCCGTATCGCGGGGATGCTGATCCGCCGGCGGCAGCTCGTATCCGCAGTAGGACGGCAGACAATTGTGGCACCCCGCTTTGTGGTTA
>SYLK01000289.1 GCA_005809115.1 Planctomyces sp.
CGCAGTCTGGTGCAATTCTGCTGCCGTGACGTCCCAGCCGGTGACAAGCTGGAGGATTTCCGCGGCTTCGGCGTAGAAATCATGGAACACACCGCGCAGAAACTTGCACAGGATCAGTGAATCCATCAGGGCGGAACGGTTTTCGGTTTCGACCGCCAGCACGGCTGATTCCGGCTGCACGTTTCTGCGGTCCACGGCTTCGGAGAAATCGACTTCGTAGGCCCCGGAGCGATTGTGGTCCGCCCCGCGGGTTCCCACGGCAAAGCCCAGAGCCATCATCTGCAGACCGCGCGGGTCATAACCGGGAATCTCCAGCCCCTTGACCTGGGGCGCAAAATCGATCGTGTCATGACCGATCTCAAGCGCCATCGCCCGACTCCCCTGTGCCAGCAGTTCTCCCAGGCCGGCTCGGGCGCCGATCAGTTCCACAGCGCGCAGCAGTGCTGTCCCGTCGCCGAATCGCAGCCAGGACTCGGCAAGGTACCCGCGTTCCGCACATTCCATGGCGAACGCGATGGTCCCGCCCGTGGAAATGGTGTCGATTCCGAGTTCATCACAGAGGTGTGACGCCCGGAGCACGACTTCCGGATCGCTGATGCCGCACAGTGGTCCGAGGGCGAAGAGATTTTCGTACTCCAGTCGAACGCTCCGGCCATCCTGTTTCATCTGGTACAGATGCTCGCATCCGATGGTACAGGCAGCGCAGGAGGCCCTGAGTTTTTCCCGGTCCACGCTCATGCTCTCGGGCGAAATGGCTGTGGCCCCTTCAAAGTTCCCGAACTGAAAATTCTTCGTGGGAAGCACATTCAGCCGATTGAAGGTCAGCAGGTTGGAAGCAGTGCCGAGTTCCCGATATTTGAGCGTGGCGGGGCCGAAGGATTTCGCCGAGATCTGCCGCGACAGCAGCACCAGCTCCTCTGGCCTGGCCCAGTGGCTGCGCTGTGATCCCCGGACGGCGATCGCCTTCAGATTCTTTGACCCCAGGACAGCCCCGCAGCCGCCTCGACCGGCATGGCGGCCGTCATGTGAGATGGTGGCATACCGCACCAGTCTCTCTCCCGCCGGGCCGATTGTGGCCATCTGATAGTCCGGGCCCAGCCGCTCACGCAGCCTTCGCTGTGTTTCGTGGTTCGGTGCATTCCGGAATTCGGCGGCCGATTCGAGACGAACAGTATCCTGGTCGATGATCAGGATGGACAGTCTCTCAGCTCGCCCGACCAGCACGATCGCATCGTGCCCGGTCTTCCTGCCGGCCAGCGCAAAACCGCTGCTGGCGAGAGAATCATTGATCCGCAGTGTCAGGGGACTGCGACAGACGACAGCAAACTTGGCAGACGTCGTCAGCGGACTCCCCACCAGCGGGCTGAAGGCGAACACAATCGCCGCTTCGGGAGAAAACGGATCGTGGCTCGCGGCATGCTCGCGCATCAGCAATTGCACGCCCAGTCCACTGCCACCAATCACACGGCGCAGCAGTGACTCCTCCAGCGGTACGCGCTGGCTCGTACCGGTCGTCAGGTCCACTCTCAGGCAGGCCGAGTGATATCCGGGAATCCCCTGACTCATCCCGGCTTCTCGTCGGTCCAGATACTCATGACCATCGATTTTCTGACGAGGCAGTCTGACCGGTGACTGCCAGTGCAACGGACTGCCAGTGCAACGGACTGTCTCTCAGCCGCCGGCATCCACCGACAGCAGCAGTACCACATCGTTCGGGAACACCGGAGTTTCCGGGGAGGTCACAAACCGGCGGCCATTGATGCTGGCAGTGAAACCACTTCGCAGGGAGCGCCCGTCAATGCAGGTCTCCGCCAGCCGCGGAAACCGCCGTGACAAATCCTCCAGGACATCGCCCAGGCACGCTCCGGAAGCGACGGTTTCCGCCACACCGGCTCGCGCTCGTGCGATCCCGTAAAACTCGATCGCGACCATCATGAACGGTATAACAGCAACGCCCGAGACAAGCAACAGATTCTCTCCATACCCACGGAATCCCGGCGGAATCCCGGCGGAATCCGGCCCGCGGCAGCAGGCCATCCCGACCTTGTCCTTCCTGCGGGATGGCCCGTGCGGGGCAGTGTGGGAGTCAGTCGCCTGCGGAGTGCGATGCGCGGGAATCGCGCGCGATACTCTGGCAGCCCGCAGGCGATGCTGGAATTACGCTGCTCGCGGCATGGTTGCCGACATGGGAATAATGTCGCGAGGTTCATTTTCAACAGAAATTCCCGCGCACTTTCTGATCGTGGCGTCAACAAAAGCTTCGAAGATCTGCAGGTCAAGCGCCGAAGCCGTGTTGCTCTCAGGATGCCACTGCACACCCAGACAGAACCAGTCCTCCTCGACGGACTCGTACGCCTCAATGACACCATCCGGGCAGGTGGCAGAGACTCGGAAGCGACTGGACAGCTCGCGAACCGCCATATGGTGGTTACTGTTGACACGCACCTCGCCGGGACCATAAATGTGGTCGATCCTGCCTCCTGGCACGATCTCCAGAATATGACGCAGATTCTTCTCGACCGGATCTCGATGATGAATCGCCCGAGGCAGTTCTTCGGGGATGTGCTGATAGAGTGAGCCCCCGCAGAGGGCATTTACCAGCTGCATACCCGCACCGAGTGCCAGCACCGGGATTTTTCGTTCGATCGCCAGCTCGGCAAGCCGCCGATCAAAGTCCTCGCGGCGCTTTGGCATCACCTTGACCGCCGGGTGAGGATGCATTTTCATCCGCAGCGGATCGAGATCCAGATTGCAGCCAGCCAGCACCACTCCCTGCATCAGTTCCAGAACCCGCAGCAGGTCATCGTCGTTCGCATACGGAGGCAGCAGCAGGGGAACCCCGCCCGCCGCCGCCACGCTGTCGTAGTATCCGGTGTTGAACCAGCTTAACGCAGCTCCATCAAACCGCTCAGGCCGAAAATCCCCGGTGACGCCAATCACAGGTCGAATCTTGCTCATACAGAATCCCTTCTTTTCAAGTGAACCGATTCCCTTCGGTTTCTCAGCAACTCGCTCCCAATTCAGGTCTTGCCTGGACACGCCATTCGCTGAGCCCCCATCATCGCAACTTCGCGAAATCACTGCCGAAACTCGGTCTGATCCGGCAACTTCTGCCGATTCAGCCCGGAACAGCGGCCGGGAACACTATTCGGAGTGATGGAGAATGTAAAACCAATCCGCTATTTTGTGCTCAAGTTGGCGATGGCCACAGCATCTTGTGGATTGCTGCCTGACAAGTGGACGGGAAATGATCCCCCGTGGCACGAGATCTCCCAAATCCGTGCCTCAGCGGCTGCCCGGGCTGACGCGAGTCCCCCGCCCCGTACGAGTCTGCCAGTTTGCTCGAGTTGGAAGGAGACCTCCCGCGAGGACGTTGAATTCCGCAGATGGCCGGGCGTTCTGGCTTGACCTCGGGTAGCGAAGCAGCAAAATCGGTGTGTCAGAGACGAGCGCTGCGTGCCCCAGTCTTCCAGATGCGGAGAATCGCGATGTCCAACCCCCGATTTCTGACTCCGGCTTGTCTCAGCGTGACCATTCTGGTCCTCAGCATCACCCTGT
Organism: Planctomyces sp.; assembly: GCA_005809115.1. Taxonomy (GTDB): domain Bacteria; phylum Planctomycetota; class Planctomycetia; order Planctomycetales; family Planctomycetaceae; genus F1-80-MAGs062. Next base: position 3,559 of record SYLK01000289.1, read on the forward strand.
CACAGGCTCTTGCCGCACCCCAGCAAAAAGGCGGGGCTGAAAAGAAGCCAGCCGACACAAAGAAGCCGGCGGCCGCTGACGCGAAGAAGCCGGCGGCCGCTGACGCGAAGAAGCCGGCGGCCGCTGACGCGAAGAAGCAGCCGACGGCCGACAAGGGAAAA
>SYLK01000290.1 GCA_005809115.1 Planctomyces sp.
ACCGAATCGACATTCCCGCCGACCTTTCTTTTTCAGAATCTCGTCAGGCACGCGTTTGATGACACAAATTGCCAAGAGTCCTTATTTTCATACGGACGAAATGGGAAGTGTGGTTCATGCACGGGGCTGTCGGGAACGCGGTGAGACTGTGATCGGGACGCTCTGCCTCGAGATGGTGGGGTATTATGTGGATGCAAGAGATTCTCAGCGGATTCCGCCGACGATCCCTCGCTGGCTGCGGTGGGCGTTTCCATCGCGAGGCAACTTTCTGGCTGCCGTGGGGAATCCCCGGTCCTGGAAACTTTGCTGGAAGTTTCGTCGCGGATTCAGAAAGGGAACTCGGTTCCCGCTGTTTTCGATCGTGCTCCCGGAAAGGATTCGTGAGATCCACCTGTCGGACAACAGCGCCTTCTGGTTATGCGGCTTCCCGGCGCTGATGCTGACCGACACCAGCTTTCTGCGCAATCCACACTATCACCAGCCGACGGACACGGCCGACACTCTTGACTACGAACGCATGGCAGAAGTCACGACCGGCGTGGCAGCCGCCGTGCGCAGCCTCGCCGGCCATTGACGAGCGAGACTTTCAGAGCGCCGGACAGAATCGGGACTGGCTCCCCCTGCCGGGCGAAACCCTGAGAAAAATGGTAACCGTTCACGGCCCGTGAACGGTTACGAAACATGACCGGCCAGGCGTGCCAGCCCGGATTTTTTTCCAGGCCTCATGTTTCCGGAGCAGCGGTCGGATGGCTGCGTGTGCCTCGGGTATCACTCGTCCGGAGCGGCTGCTCGCCGCTCCTGAAACAGCAGGGCGAAGACGATCAGCAGCACGACGGAGAGGCCGGCGGGAATCATCCAGATGATGTTCCACTGATGAGTGATCTGGTCTCCCGAGCCGCTGGCCCAGGCACCACCCACCACACCGGATAACCATGAGCCCACGAACATCCCGGCACCGAGAGTGACCAGGGCATGCAGTCCCTGGGCTGCGCCCCGGATCTTCTCGGACGCCCGGTCGTCGACGTACATCCGGCCCATCACGAAGATAAAGTCATAACACATCCCGTGTACGGCGATCGCGAGGTACAACATCCACAGCGAGTCGCGCTGCGAGTCAAAGACGGAAAGCAGCCCGAACCGTGCGGCCCAGGCGAGCATCCCCGCCAGCAGAATGCCCTTCGCGCGGAACAGCGGCAGCAGCAGTGGCAGCAGGATCAGAAAGATCACATCCGACACCTGACCGATCGTCATCTTCGCCGCCGCGTTCTCAACTTTCAGTTCGTTCATGAACACATTCATCCAGCTGAAATAGAAACTCAGCGGAATGCAGACCAGAAACGAACAGACGATGAAGACCGCGAACGAACGCTCCTGCAGCAGTCTGAGTGCGTCCAGCCCCAGGATCGTTCTCACGGAAATCGCGGTTCCTGCTCCTTTCGGAGGAGTGTGCGGAAGTGTCAGTGAATAAAACCCCGTCGCCAGTGCCGCACCGGACGCCAGAAGAAACATGGACGCCGAGTTTTCCAGTTCGAGATAACTCACAACCAGGCCGGCACAGATCCAGCCCACACTGCCTCCGGACATGACCAGTGGAAATTCACGCCCGGAATTCTTTGCATGATGCAGTGTGAGGGAACTCGTCAGACCATGTCCGGCCATATAACTGATCGTGTAAGCGATCAGGGCCGGGTAGAAGACAGTAAACGTCGTCTGCAGCGAGATGGCGTACAGCAGACCGGCACCGACCAGATGCAGCAGACCGAGCAGCCGCTGCGTGGCGAAGAAACGATCGGCGATCACACCCGCAAGGAACGGCGACACCATTGCGCCGATGGCCGTGCTGCCGTAGGCCAGACCAATCTGCGCGCCGGAAAACTGCAGCGTCCGGGTCAGATACGTCCCCATCGTGACGTACCATGCTCCCCAGACAAAATAATGCAGAAAGACCATCAGCCACAGGCGAACGAATAACACGGGCGACATGCGTCACGATCTATCCGCGGCACGACGGCTTCAGAGAAGTCACAGGATCGGTGATCACGGCGATCGCCGAGGTGGCGAGTCACGGAACGGCTGCCGTCATGCGCGGGCACGCCACGCATTCTGCTCCGCTCGATTCTGAACAGAAGGCGCGGATTCTGTGTGGTCCGCACTTGCCGGTCAAGTGGTGCAGACCGGGATCGAGGAAAATAGCGATCATGCCCCCGGGAGCAGCAGCTGATCGCCGATGACTCGCCGTGTCCAGCGCGGCGTTCACAGCGGAATGAGCCGTCACGGAAAGTGGAAGGGAGCGGTCCTGGACCAGTGCCGACCGATATCAGGGATGATGAGGACAGGGGTGCATCATCGCGAAAGATCGAATACTGGGTGATTCCGTCGGAGGCTGACTCGGCATATCAGCGCGCGGGGGCGGCCGCCATCGTCCTGCTCGCCAGACCCCGGGGCTGGGTGGCGAGAGGTCGTCGTTCGCGAACGAAAGACAAAAGTGGACTGGGGCATCGAAGCAGCTCGATAGCTGGAGTGGCGCTTCGCGGCGTGTGCGAAGGTGACCCTTGTGTGCGGCAACCTCAATCCCCGCGCAAATGGCGAGTTCTGCGAAGTCCCTGAACCAGAGCGCGCCCTGATTCGGCGCATCGAATTCTGCTGCACACCGAAGCATCGCAGCGGGATCAGCCGGCGGCTTCCTTTTCGCGTTCGATCGAATGGCGGGTGATCGTCGCGCCGCTCGCCCTGCTGAAGCATCGGGAGCACACCGCGCTCGTGGCGTCTGGCGACCTGTTACAGCTTCCACTACCGATGATAATCGGGCAGCATCAACTAAGAGGCTCTGACAGAACAGGGACAGGCACCCTTTGGTAGTCATATTTCGCAGGACATTTCGCAGTACCGCGGGAGCCAGTCCCGGTTTTGTGAGAGGCTCTTAGAACCCCTGAAAAGACCTCCGTGGCCGCGTTGGTTCGAGAGTGGTCGAGATGCCAGGAAGAGTGACGAGGCGACCCATGTCGTCGAGGAGCGATGACGCCGCAGATCGCCCAACATGTTTCCGAATACCCTGCGAAAAGTGCTGTTTCCGCATTGCCGCGATCAACCGCAGCTCCGGCATCCGCATCTGCATCCGCTGCGATCCCACGCATTGGATCAGCAGCAGCCCCTGCCGCAGGCCTTGCCGCCGCTGATGCAGCAGCCTCAGCTCGGAGTCCCGGCGGACACCGTCCGTGTCGGTTTGCTCGCGGGCTCACGCGATCAGACAGGCAATCCTCGCGGCAACGTCGATTGCCGCGACCTCCAGCCGACGATATTCTTCGGTCGCTCCGCAATTGCTCCCTGAGAAGCACTTTGAGCCAGGACTCTTTACAGCGATTCAGGGATTTCTGACAACTCGCCTTTGACTCCGGACATCAACTCCACTCAGGAAATCCCGGCATTCGCAGATTCGCCTTTTTTTGGTTGCGTTTTTCCAGGCACGGACTGGCGACGGGAAATGAGTCACTCCAATTCGACTGGCCGCTGCGTGGCTGACGTTCGAACGAAATCAATGAGACCTGACGTTATTTCATTCACACGACGACGATCGTGCCTGATTGCCCTGGTCGCCCTGGTTTCGGCGGGCTTGATCTGGTCGTTCGTCCGCTCGTGGCGGACGCGGCCGAACGTGGTTGTCATCACACTGGATACCACGCGGGCCGATCGGCTCGGCTGTTATGGCTACGGTGCAGCGGTGACCGGGACGATCGACGCACTCGCATTGAGGGGTGTTTTGTTCGAACATGCCTATGCCACCGCTCCGCTCACACTTCCTGCGCATGCGTCGCTGTTCACGGGGCTTTACCCGAAGGAGCACGGACTTCGCACGAACGGAAAACATCGTCTGGACGCTGATCTTCCGACGCTGGCCGAGGTGATGTCGGAACACGGCTACGAGACCGGGGCATTCGTCGCTTCTTTCGTCCTCGACGAAAAGTTCGGGTTGAGTCAGGGATTTGATTATTACGGAGACGATCTGACCGGAACCGAACCGACCGACGAAGCGCTTCACCGCAGCCGCAGCGGGAACTTCGTGATCGACGAAGCGCTCCGGTGGCTGGGGGAGCAAACCACGCAGCCGTTCTTCTGCTGGATTCATCTGTATGACCCGCATGCCCCCTATCTCGAACATCGTGATGAATTCGGCGATCGATTTCAGGATCGACCTTACGACGCGGAAATCGCGTACGTCGACCTTCAGATCAGTCGACTGCTGCAGTTTCTGCAGAGTCGCCGGCTCGATGAATCCACGATGATCGTGGTGATCGGCGATCATGGCGAAGGCCTGGGGGATCATCACGAACGACGACATGGAATGATGCTGTACAACGCAACCATGCATGTTCCCTTTGTCATGGCATTGCCGGGAACGTTGCCGGCAGGCAGACGGATTCCGGCGCCCGTTTCGCAGGTCGATTTCCTGCCAACGCTGCTCGACATTCTGCAGCTGGATGGTGGCTTTTCGCACAGCGGACGCAGTCTGCTGTCCATGATCAGAGGAGACAACGTGCCCACGGCCGCGATTTATGGAGAAACCGACGAACCGTTGATTGACTCCGGCTGGTCGTCCCTGCAGAGTCTCACGACCGCCGAATGGAAATACATCCGAACCAGCCGTCCGGAATTATACGACATGACGCAGGACCCGGCGGAATTGCACAATCTCGCGGGCGAGCGTGCCGATGTATCCGAGCAGCTCGAACAGGACATGGCCGAACTTGAAGCTGGCATGGAAACGCGGCGCGCAGGACATGTGCAGCTGTCACAGCAGGAGGAAAGGGCGCTCTCGGGACTCGGTTACGTCGGCAGCTCGCGCACCCGTGTTCAGGGCGACCTGCAGGAAAATCGTCCCGACATCAAAGACATGATCGTACATTACAACGCTCTGGAAGACGCCCACGTTCTGCTCGAGCAAGGGGAGTACGATCGGGCGATCCGGCAATTCCAGCAGCTTGCCGCAGCCGCCCCGGACTACGAATTGGCCGCCACGGGTCTGGGCGATGCTTTGTTTCGGCAGGGCAACGTCGAGGCGGCGATTCGTGCTTATACCGAGGTGCTGCAGAAGAATCCGGAAAATTCGCTGGCGCACTTTCATCTGGGAGACGCGCTCGGCGAGCAGGGGAACTACGCCGCAGCCGTTGCCTGCTACGAGCAGGCGCTGGAACGTGAACCGGATTCCGCAAAATTGCACTACAATCTTGCAAGAACGCTGATCCTGCTGGGAAACGATGACGAAGCGAGTTCCCATCTGGAACGGGCGCTGGAAAATGACCCGGGATTCGTGTTTGCACTGATTGAACTGGGAAACGTAAATTCGCGACGAGGCCTGCTGACGCGTGCCCTGCTGAACTACCGCAAGGCACTCGAATATCAGTAAACGTCGGTCTTCGCCCACATGAATGCCGCCGGGATGCTGGTGCGACTGGGTCGAACCGCGGAGGTTCTGCCGCACCTGAAACGCGCCGCAGAAATCAATCCGCTCGATGCGGAAGTTCAATTTCAGCTGGGGAGTTTTCTGGCGTCGCAGTCCGATTTCAAAGAGGCCGTCGAACATCTGAAAGAAGTGTTGCGTCTGCAACCTGATCGCACGGCCGCCCGTGAACTCATCAACAAAATCCAGCAACACCCGTCGATGCAGAATTGACTGGCTGATTTCAATGCCCACGGCGGTTCCGGTACGAAGTCGTTCATTCTCCTTTCCCGAGGGCATTTCCGTGCATTCTCACCGGATCTGCGTTGTGGCACTCTGTGCCATCTTCACTGGTGTCACAACACGGACTCTGGCCGCGGACCAGTCGGCTGCGAGACCGCAGGTTAGCGCCAGCCGCCAGCACATCGTGCGGCACATCAACGGCAATGGAGCATCCGTTGTGGTTTCCGCTGAGAGGCAGCTGATCAGTGAACCGTGGCAGGGTGAGAATGCCCAGATGCCATATCTCGTCTACATGCCCGAAAAAGACCGACTCCTGATGCTGGTGGAATGCCGGCAACCGATTCAGACTGCCTTCATCACCAGCGACGATCACGGCAGGACGTGGCGCGACCGCAGGTGGATGAGCACCGACGTGAAGGGCGAGCCGAACGGAGTCGCACTGGGCCTGACATACCTGGGCGACGGCAGGCTGCTGGCATTTCCGGAAAACGTCGTCACCGGCCAGTGGATCAGCGAAGATTATGGAGAAACGTGGAGGAAGGTCAGTGTCAGTGACACGGTGGCTGAACGCTACGTCTGGGACCCGTTGCTCGTGCTGAGAGACACAGAGGGACGAGTCACGAGACTGGTCGAAGGGAGCTATCGTCCAACGGGTAAGCCACGGGGCCTGCCGTCA
>SYLK01000291.1 GCA_005809115.1 Planctomyces sp.
GTGTGGAATGGTATCAGGCCAAAGACGGCACGTTCCGGGAAAAACTGCCCTACTGGATCGCTCTCAGTCGCGCCGAAGATGCCGATGACATGGAAATCCGCCTGCGGAGGGTCGAAACCGAACTGGCCACCGCCAACGCGGAGTCGCTCGCTTTGCAGCAGGCCGCCGAACGACAGCGTGCAGACCTCGAATCCCAGCTGGCCGAGCTGAAGCAGCAGCTGTCAACCGAAAAGGAGCTGGTCGCCGGTCAGAAGAAGCTGCTTGAAGAATCCGAAGCCGCTAGAAGTCAGGCTGTGGCCCAGCTCGCAGCCATGACGACCGCCGCAAAACAGACGGAGTCCGAACTCGCCAGGGCCAGAGGCGAACTGCAGTCGGCAGCCGCCGAGCGTGATGCACTGGGTATCTCCAGCGCAGAACTGCAGAAAACTGTCACCGAACTGTCAGCCGCCCGAGATGCCGCCAACGCCGCACTTGCCACAGCGCAGGATGAAGTGACCCGTCTGCGGCAGGCCGCCGCTGTCACAAAGAAGCCGGAAATTCAGGATGAAGCCTCTGAACAGAAGGAAGGCGAGGAGCCGGATGCTGCCGGCAAAGATGCACTCAAGGACCAAAATGCCAGCGCCACCCCGGAAGACTCCGACACGTTCTGAGTGTGCAGCCTCGCTCCCTTTTCCGGCAGCGGCGGGGAAATTCCGGCAGCAACTGCCATCAGTCGCCTCGGGCGTTACGGTACACGCACGCTGTGCCGTAACGCTGTCCGCCTAATTCCAGCCCTTCAGGTGAACTTCAATGTCGCGTGCGAGCGGCGGAACTGGCTGATCCGGCTGGTCCTCCGGATCACCCGGCGCCGGGGGAAACAGATTTCGACCGAGTGCTGCATCGCCGCGTCGGATGGACATTGTGACCTTGTCACCGACATCGTACTTTCGCAGCAGTTCGACCAGATGTTCAAAGTCGCGAATCGCTGTTCCATCCACACTCAGGATCACGTCTTCGGGCTGAAGACCGGCATCATCGGCAGAAGTGCCGGCCCGAACCTCGCCAACTCGGCAGCCGGTCGTGTCTGAGGCGAAGGGATGACCAGTGATGCCAAGGCAGACCCGGCCCCGGCGGACAACACGAGCATCGCCAAAGGCGCTTCTCAGTTCTGCCGTCTGATCTTCCGACAGGGCATGGCCGTCAATCAGATACAATCCGATCCTCGCATCTCCCGGTCCATTGCCGATGTTGCCGATGTTGGCAATGGAAGCAATGCGTTTCAGGAGCTGAATTCCGCGATCACCGCCTTTCCAGTTGCGATCCAGGTTGATCTGCAGCAGTGGCTGTCCCATAAATGCGGCGCGACGACCGAGGAATATCCGGGCCTGCCCCACATCGGCTCCTTCGCTGCTCAGGTGACTGCTGAGACGTCCGGGATTGAAGGAAACACCCAGCGCAGCCAGTTCCACTTCCGCGAGGTCACAGCGGCGTTTCCAGTGCCGCCGCAGCAGATCAATCGCCGAACGCGCCACGTGCAGGCGAGTGCTGCCGGTGGCGGTCTCCAGCGCCTCGGACGCAGCACGGACGCGGTCTTCGTCGTCGCTGATGAAAATTTGTCCCAGCACGGCCATGGCTCGGGAAGAAGCCTCCGCTTCCGTGTGTCGCAGCGATGCTTCCACCAGGACCGGCACCTGAGCAGCACTGATGTCACGCAGCCGCAGCGTGGCCTGCTGCCGCACAGTGAATTCCGCCGCCCGGAGCTGATCCGTCAAAGCGATGACTTCCTCGACCGTCAGTGCGCTGGATGTCGGATTCACCGGTTCCGCCGCTTCAGGTTCCTCTGAAACAGCCGTCACTGCCGAATCGACCGATTCCTCTGCTGTGGCATCAGGCCCCAGCCCCTGTCCCGGCACCGGGCCGGGAACGAGACACAACAGCCCGGCCAGCGCCAGCACTGCTGCCATCCTGGCGTCGCGATACGGAAAAGCGATCAGCTTCTGGTGAACCATGGCAGGAGTACTCCGAAAGGACAGACGATCGCCTGTATTGTTTCCGTCCATGGCAGTTTCCGCAAGAGCGAGCGCCCGCGATCGGAGACAATCGCTCCACTCCGGGGCTTTGCAGGAGCCACTCAGTGGACGCGATGGCCCGGTACCGAACCGGCATCCGGACTGAGCAGGAAGACCTCCTGACCGCCGCTGCCGCTCGCACAGATCATTCCCTGGCTCAGTCCGAACTTCATCTGCCGCGGTTTCAGATTTGCCACACAGATCACGAGGCGTCCCACGAGTTCATCCGGCTGATATGCCGCCTTGATGCCGGCAAAGACATTCCGGGTTTCGCCGCCCCCGAGGGAGAGTGTCAGCTGCAGCAGCTTGCTGGCGCCTTCAACGTGCTTCGCTTCGATGACGCGTGCGACCCGCAGATCGATTTTCACAAAGTCTTCAATGGTACACTCGGCTGCCAGGGGCTCGGCTGCCAGCGCTGCGCCGCTGTCGTTCCAGCGATCCGTCAGCTCGGCCGGGCCGCTGGCCGATTCGGCGGCACCGCCCGCGGCGGCGGCACCGCCCGCGGCAGCACCAGCGGATTCCGAAACCACACTCTCAACGGGTCGGCTTTCTTCAATCATTTTCTGTACCTGTTCGTTTTCGATGCGCTGCATCAGATGCTGGAAAGGATTGACACGTGTGCCGAGAAGCGGAGTGCGGGATTCATCCCAGTGTCGAATCGGCAGGTTCAGCAGTTCGCCCGTCTGTTCCGCGAGTTTCGGGAGCACCGGAGTGAGATACACCACCAGCTGCCGAAATACGTTCAGCACCACCGTGCAGACGTCTCGCAGCTCTTCGTGTCGCCGTGGATCCCGCCGCAGCACCCACGGCTGTTTTTCGTCCACATAACGGTTGGCCTGGTCTGCCAGCAGCATGATCTCGCGCATGGCGGCCCCGAAATTGCCGTCTTCATAACACTGCGCGATGAAATCGCTCCGCTCAGCGATTCGCTGAAACAGACCGCCATCGTCGGGGTAGACGGACGAGAGTTGCTCGTCCGAGACGAATCGGGCCGAGCGTGATGCCAGATTCACGACCTTGCCCACAAGATCGCTGTTCACCCGAGAAACCAGCTCTGCGGGATTCAGATCGAGATCATCCAGCCCGGAGCTGAGTTTCGTGGCGTAATAGTAGCGCAGCGCCGCGGGATTCAGGTGTTTCAGACATGTGGCCGCTGAGACCAGTGTCCCTTTGGATTTCGACATTTTTTCGCCGGCCACGGTCAGAAATCCGTGGATGTGCACGGCCTTCGGCAGCGTGAAACCGGCCGTCCGCAGCATACCGGGCCAGAATAACGTATGAAAATACGTGATGTCCTTGCCGATAAAGTGATGGATTTCCGTATTCGGGTTGCGCCACCAGTGGTCGAACTGTTCGCCCGCGCGGTCACACCATTGCTGCGTGGATGCCATGTAGCCGATCGGTGCGTCAAACCAGACATACCAGTAGTGCCCGGGGCTGTCAGGAATCTCGAATCCGAAGTACGGTGCCGGGCGGGACACATCCCAGTCACGGAGCTTGTAGCAGAGGAAGTGGCCCTTCAGGTAATTCGCCACCTCGGGCTGCAGATGGCCACCGTGCTGGCTCCAGTCAGCCAGAAACTCATGCAGTTGTTCCAGCTGAATGAACAGATGCGGGGCGCTGCGAACTTCCGGGACCGCGCCGGAAAGAACGCTCTTCGGATCGATCAGCTCGGCCGGAGAATAGGCCGCACCGCATTTGCTGCAATTGTCTCCCGGCTGATCGGTCGCTCCACAGCGCGGACAGCTGCCGCGAACAAACCGGTCTGCCAGAAACGTCCCGGCTTCCGGATCATACAACTGCTCGACGTCCTTCTCCAGGACCAGACCGGCCTGACGGATGCTGCGCCAGATCGAGTGGCACAGTGCGCGGTTCTCGGCACTGTGTGTGCTTCCGTAGTTGTCAAACTCGATCTGAAATCCGCTGAAGTCGCGAATATGGGCTTCCCGCATATCCGCAATCAGGTCCTCCTCCGACCGGCCCTCACTCCGCGCACGAATCATGATTGCCGTACCGTGCGTGTCATCCGCGCAGATGAAAATGCAGCGATGTCCCCGCAGCTTCTGAAATCGCACCCAGATGTCGGTCTGGATGTATTCCACCAGATGGCCGATGTGGATGTGCCCGTTGGCGTACGGCAGCGCCGCAGTGACCAGGATTTGTCGCGATGTCATGAAGCAGTCCGGCATTCTGAACGATACGACACGGGCACCTGCCGTGCGTTCGCGCGAATTGGACATCAGAAAGTCAACGCGGTCAACCCGGTCAGGCGATCTATGGTCCGAATGTGGCCACGACAGCCGCATCCGCGCCATTCCAGATGCGCAGGTTCCCGTCTTCGCATCCGGCAGCAACAATTGTTCCGTCGGGTGTCGCCGCGGCGCGATACACGTAGTCCGGGGAACCGGGGAATTCCCGCACCGGATTGCCGTTGCTGGCCGCATGCAGGAACACGCGCCGGTCACCGCTGCTGCTCAGCAGATTGTCCTGCAGTCCCACGAACGACAAGGAAGTGACCTGTTTCCCGTACGTCGAGATCGTGCGCGCCTGTTCGCCGGTTTCAGCGTTCCACACCTTAATGGCGTTGTCAGCACCGGCACTCGCCAGAAGCGTCCGATCCGCCTTCCACGTGACATCCATCACGTGGTGCGTATGTCCTTCAAACGACTGCACATGTTTACCGGTCTCGACGTCCCAGACTTTGGCAAACTTGTCAGCGGAGGCCGATGCCAGCAGTTTCCCGTCCGCCGAGAACTCCAGCCCGTAGACCGTGTCACTGTGCGCATCCGGAAACTGCCGCACGAGTGTCCAGTCCGCCACATTCCACATCGTCAGCTGTCCCTGCCGCGAGGCTTCGCCACCGCCGGCAGCGAGGAATCGCCCATCCGGTGAAAACGCCAGAGAAAGCACACGATCCACAAAGATGGAATCCGATCCATCGTCCGTCGGACCGACGGTTTTCTGAAGCTGCCATGCGGGGAACAGGTTCCTCGTCATCAGGCGGGACGTACTCGTGGCACATGTCATCGCCGTGCCTCGGCAATTCAGCGACAGGATTTCTCCGGCATCGGGAACGGCAGGCAGAACATCCGCCGGCTGGCCATCCGCAGATCGCCAGAGACGGATAACTCCTGTGGTGTCTCCCGTGACAACCAGAGTGCCGTTTCCGGCGAAGCCCGCAAACTGGCTCAGCACCTGACGTCCCGCAAGTTCCGTCTTAGCCGGCTCGATGGCTGCCGCAGCGGCATCGGCTTCCTGCTGTGACGCTGCATATTGTTGTCTGCGATCGCCCGCTCGCTGCTCCGACCGCATGACGGCGGCGATGGAAAAATCGAGATTCTTCTGAGCCAGCTGCTGCTGCGAGACGGCATTGGTGTGCGCGTCTTTGCCCGCCGTCTCCGCCTTGTCAGCGGCTTCGGATGCTGTTTTTGCCGCAGCGTCCTCTGGCGCTGCCTCAAGAGTTTTCCTGGCCGCGGCGGCCGCGGCGATCGCCTCGTCGTACTTCGTCTTCGCCTCAGTCACCGCGGCAACGGCCTTCTCCAGCTCGCCCCGGGCCTTCGTTTCGGCTTCCTTCTGGGCGGTCACTTCCTTATCGGCTTCTTCGAGCAGCGCCTTGACGACTGCGGCGCGTCCGTCGCGAATCGCCTTCAGATTCTCCGCCGCGCGAAAACCACGCACGGCTGACAGATCCTGATTCAGCAGCGCCAGCTGTTTCGGTTCCTTCAGTGACCAGAGCAGAGCCTGACCGTCCTCCTGAATCAGCGCGATGCGGTCAACCACCGTGCTGATCCGCGCATCCCGGATTTTCGCAGGAAGATCGAATCCGGCGATGCGCGACGCATCGTCTGCCTTCCAGAGTTCTGCCTTGACGTCCGCGGCAATCGTCAGCACCGTGGCATCGTCTGCGGCCACGCGCACAATGGCTCCCGCCTCTGAGCGAATCTGTCCGCTGACCGTGATGACTCCGGTATCGGGAGCCACGGCCAGGAGACGCACCAGGCCATCCGTCGACAGCGCAGCCAGGCGATTCCCTGCCAGACCGGTCAGAAGGGTCATGGTCTGAGATTCGAGCGGTGCGGACCGCTGCAGCAGTTCGCCAGTTGTCAGGACATTCGTCTGCAGACGGCCGTCTGCCAGCGCCGCGATCACCAGAGGCCGTTCGCCGGCAACGATCTGGAGCGCGGTCACAGCCTGTCCGTCGGTCTCCAGGCTGGCCACACTCGCTTCGGCTGCTCGATTCATTACAGCCATGCCGGGTGTCTTTCCGGCTGTGACGAGAAACCGATGATCCTCGCTGACGGCCCAGCACACGGTTTCAGGAGGCAGTGCGGACTGAGCCACCGGCGGCCCGATGATCATCCGCTGCCAGATCTTGATTTCCCGGTAACCGGCAGTCGCGAGGAGATCGCCGGACGGATGAAATGCCACGGCGTGCACAAAATCGCGATGTGCCACTGCGGGTGCGCCGGGAGTATCCGGCGCGCTCAGAGACGGATCCACCAGCGACGCCACGTTTTCGCGAGCGATCAGATCGTAGACCTTTGCACTGCCGCCGCGACCAGCTGCCACAAAACGTCCATGCAGATCAACGTCGACCGAGTACACGGCCTTCAGCTGATCGCTGATAGGCTGCCATTTCATCACCAGTGATTTTCCGCCAGCACCGCCGACGGCCCCTTCACTGATCCACTGGCGCAACAATCCGACCTGCTGAGGCGTGAGCCGTACGGCCTGGACAGAATTCGGCAATGGCGGCATGACGGGCTCTGCGGATCTGGCTGCCACCTGATACAGCAGGCTCTCGTCCGGCTTTCCCGGGACAATCGCGGGACCGGCAGAACCACCCTTCAGGATGGCTGCAGCATTCTCCAGAATCAGATCGTTTTCCGAGACGGCCGCGTTGTGACAGGCTATACAGTTGGCTTCGAGAATCGGGTGAATGTCCCGTTCATACTCCACGGGCCGGCCAAGTTCCGGCACTTCAGGCGTAATTGGTCCGTCCGACGTGCTCTTGTCGGCGGCTTCCGGCTCATCAGCCGCGGCTGCGGTTGAACCTTCCGCTGCTGCGTCCGCTGTGTTGGCTGTGTCGACTGGCGTCGTCTGACCGACGACGGCAACATTTGCGAGTACGCTCGCGATCAGGCAGACGACTCCGGA
>SYLK01000026.1 GCA_005809115.1 Planctomyces sp.
GGTGGCACAGCACCACCACCTGACGGTCATCCATCACCGCCAGCAGCGAGCCCACGTCCTGCACGCCTTCCCGATTCACAATCAGATAGTCGCCGTCCACGATGTGCAGCGACAGAAAACCATCCCCCTCGATCTTCAGGCAACAGACGTACGAACCTTCGAAGATCGGGGAAAAAGAGACTGACTCGTCCGTCGAGGCGGCTGGCTGCAGTGCCCGGCCCGCAGCCGCCGTTCCGGTAAACGATACGCTCAGGCGATTCTGCGGTGAGTCCGACAACTGAATCGCCCGCGACATGTTCTGCTCGCGGCTGATCAGTCCCTTTCGCTCCAGCGCCTTGAGGTGGCACATCACTCCGTTCGGAGAGCGGATATTGAAATGAAGCCCGATCTCACGAACCGTCGGTCCGTAGCCGCGATTAATAATCTTGTCCCGCAGAAACTCGTAAATCTCCCGCTGCCGTATCGTCAGCGACGTCTTCTTGCTCACATTGATCATGCGTCATCTTTCATCTGGATCCCGCCGCAATCATTCTCCCAGCCGAGTGTGGTTCCCATCACTGCGGGCAAAGTTACGACTTGGTCATATATTCGATCACTCAGGTCGCTGCGTTTTGTCTCACATTTCAATCTCCCCGATCAACTCCCCGCCACAATCCAGCCCCCGCAGCCCACAACATCCCTGCGACTCGCTCGGCGAGGGACCCGTCGTGAGCATTCTATGCAAGAAATGTGCCAAACGAAAGAATCCTCCGGGATCTGGCTGATCAGCCGCGTCGCGGTGGCCTACCAGAAAGTCTGATCAAAAATTCATGCCGAATTCGTTCCTGGAGTGCGACGCTCCCACTGAGAAGCAGAAATCATGCCGGTTTTCCAGCGTGGTGACCCCCCCATGAGCCTCGCCGTTCCGGCCTTCGGACAGACTCCAGGAACGTGGAACCGCTGCTGAGCAGAAAATACCGTTGCCGCAGAGCCATGTGTCTGAGCTTGAATCTTTCCTGGTGTCGCTCAAATTCTCATGGGTGACAGGCGTACTGTAGCATACGTTTGTGAAGTTTCTTCGTTGGATACGTTGAAATATTCGTGGAACGCTGGCCTGTTTTTTCAGAAAACGGTTTATCGGCGCGTCAGTTTCTGCACTGTCTGAGCCAGGTCCGCAGGTTTCAGTGTGGTTGAAACCACACTGCCGCGTGAGTCCAGGAGCCAGACAGATGGTACTTTTGAGACGCCCCAGTATCTGACCAGTGGACTGTTCCAGGACCTTTGTTCGGCCGTCGGGAAGAAGATTTGCAGACCGGGAAGCGTAGTGGTCTCCAGGAAGGACTCAACCGATTTTTCTGCTTCGTCCAGTACCACGCCGACGACCCGCAGCTGCTCAGGTGGGAATTCATCCTGAATCCGCTGCAGAACTGGCAGTAATTCCTCTGCAAATTCCGCATTTTCGGTTTCCCAGAAGTAGATCAGAGTGGTTTTCCCGGGAAATTCGTCTGCCGTAACGAAGCCGCCGTCGAGTGTCGGGCCGGAGAACTGAGACAGAACCTGCCCCGGCAGCGACATTCTTCGCAACACGGCTGCGGCTTCCTGGCCCTGTGGCGTTTTTGAGAATTTCTGGGCGAGAGTCGTATAACACAGTGTCGATTCTGTCATCAGGCGTTTCGTCAGATCGGCATCGGTGGCAGCCAGGGCGTGCAGTTCACAGCTCCGGGCAGCCACGAACAGCAGCGTCACAGCACGATTCGTCTGTTCCGGAAATCGATCCGCGAACTCTCTGGCCCACCGCGAGAGTGTTTCAAACCACACCGGCTGGCTCCTGCCCAGCTGACCGGCTTTGGTGTGCGAAAAGCGGGCAATCATGTAGACACCCTCGGCCGCGGCGGCCGATTTCGGGTCGTGGTCGTTCAGGGCCTGCACATCGGCATAGAGCTGGTCGATGTCTTCCTGTGTGCCTGCCAGAGCCATCTGAAACCTTGCTTCCAGCAGGTGTTCGATGGCGTTCTGAAAACGGGATTGCTGGTCCGCGTCTTTCATGGTCATGCGCACGACGCGAGTCGCCAGTTCGACGATCTGTTCATTCCGCTGACGACGTGTCTGGCGTGCCTGCTCCAGGTCCGCCGGGATCGGTGCGATTCGCAATTTCTGAATTTCCGCCAGCACATCAGTAACTTCGTCATGCGGCGCGGTGGAATCGGTCTGCGATGCTCCATTGCCCGGACCCGCCGCAGCTACTCCGGCTGCGTCTTTTCCCGAGGATATCGCGGCCGTCGCGGCCGTTCCAGGCGGAATCGCCATCAGAACGCCGGAAGAAGAGTCGGCCGTCTGCAACGCGGGGTTCGAAGAATTCGCTGCAGCAGACAAGTTCTCAGGGGCGGCATTCGACGTCGATTGGCTGCCGACTTCCATCACTGCCGACGGAGACTCCGCCGTGCCACCACAGCCGGTCCCTGCCAACAGGAACAACAGGAAAATTGCGGGAATTCGACAATGCAGCATGGTGATCGATCCTTCGATTTCTCTGACGCCTCCGGCGTGACACCGTTCAGGAGCCCGGCAGCCCTGCACACACACGGATAACGTGATCCGCTGGCATGATACCGGAAGATTCTGCCGGTGAGAATACGGGTCTTGCCGAATTGGCCGGTTGGCCGGTTGGATCAGTTGGTCGGTTGGATCAGTTGGTCGGTGGGTCAGGCGGTTGAGTGTTTTCGCTGGCCCGGTTTTCTCGTCGTTCGGATTTCTGTAAACTCCGTGACCGTGGCCAGTTCGACTCCGTCGCCATCAGAAACTTGAAGTCATGACAGTTGATCCCGCAGCGCTCCACGTCCTTGCCATCCATGCGCACCCGGACGACATTGAATTTCAGTGCGCCGGAACCCTGCTGCGGCTGAAACAGCTGGGTTGCCGCATCTCGGTTGCGACCATGACACCTGGTGACTGTGGCAGCGCTCAGCATGCGCCCGAGGAGATCGCGGCCATTCGCCGCGCCGAAGCTGCCGCGGCCGCCGAAATCCTGCAGGCACAGTACACGTGCCTTGAATTCCGCGATCTGTCCATCTGTTTTGACAACGACAGCCGTCGACGAGTGACGGAGTTTCTCCGACGCACGAAGCCTGATCTGATCCTGACGGCACCTCCCGTGGACTATATGCATGATCACGAGATTACGAGTGCGCTGGTACGCGACGCCTGCTTCAATGCCTCGGTGCCGAACTATCGGACTCAGCAATGGGACCCCGCCAC
>SYLK01000292.1 GCA_005809115.1 Planctomyces sp.
CCAGGATGGCATCCAGACTCATCGTTGGCTTGGTTCCGATGGCCTGATGCAGGCGGTCCACGTTCGGCACCCGCCGCTGCACGTCCTCAACGTCGTCGCTGTACGCGCTGCTGTACGGCAGGAACCGGATCTCAACGGCCGGGTTGATTTTCGCAATCACCCGCTGAGCGAGCTGCAGGATCGCGATCGGCTGGTCACTCCCGATATTGAACACAGTTCCCTCAGCGGAGTCGGTTTCCAGCAGCCGTGCCACGCAGTGAGTCACCTCGCGAACGTGCGCAAAGCAGCGTACCTGGGATCCGTCGTCGTAAACCACGACCGGGCCGCCTGCCAGCGCCGCTTCCACAAATCGCGGGACAACCATGCCGTAGTTTCCGACCTGACGCGGTCCCACGACATTGAAAAAACGCCCGACCGTAACGCCCAGACCATACTTCCGATGGTACGCCAGTGCCAGAAATTCATCAATTGCCTTGGAGCAGCCATAGGCCCACCTCGGGCGACTGGTTGGACCGAGGTGCAAATCGTCATCTTCGACCCAGGCGGCCCCGGGATGCTTGCCGTAGACTTCACTCGTGGATGCCAGAAAAAACTTTCTGATCGATCCCTGGACCGCCAGTCGCAGCAGCTGCTCGGTCGGATAGATGTTTGTCTCGATCGTTCTGACCGGGTCGTCGGCAACCAGCTTCACGCCGACAGCAGCTGCCAGGTGATAGATCGCTTCCACACCATGCACCGCTTCCGCCAGTGCGACCGGGTCGGTAATCGAACCCTGCCGAATCTCCAGTCGCGCATGCCCCCGCACCTGGTCCAGATTCGAATCCCGGCCGGTTGACAGATTGTCCAGCACCACCACGTGGTGCCCCTGCTGAAGCAGCAACTCCGTCAGATGACTGCCGATGAATCCGGCACCGCCGGTGACGAGACACTTCGCCATTGTTCAGGACCTTCCCGGGCCACGCCCCGCACCGCTCTGTCGCCACCATCACGCCGTTCGTTCCCTGTGCCGGGTGACCCGCTGCACCGGGGGCGGGACAATAACAGCAGTCGGCGGCGGAAGCCATCGAAAGTCGTGCGCGCCCGATCGGCACACGCTGATCGAGTTGGATTCCGCCGGATGTTTCAACCGCGTGCCATTGGCACCTGACACGGCGCTCAGCCTGCTTAACGCCCGACTCGTCATTCACCGCACCGCGGATCTGCGATAAAACGCCACAAGTGCTTTTCTTATATTGATTTGCGGAATATTCTGATCTTTGCGATCGTAAGGGCTGGAGCGGTGGCACGGATTCTGCAGAGAGAATCGATTGTGGTGACGTTTACGGTCGGATGAGTTGCAGGGAATGCAGGACCGGCTGACTTCCGGCTCCCAGGGAGCCCGGGGGCAGATCTGTTCCTGAGAGAGACATTCCGCTGAGGGACTCCCCGGATCGCCGCGGCGACCGTGCTCGGCACACAGTGCGAGAACGAGAGAGAGGAGCCGGCGGTCTCCAAAGACCGCTCACACGCCTCGATTGGCAGTCGTGTGTTCAACGATCAGTGCGGACCGGGGACGCTGCTGCCGAAGGCCATGGCTTTCGAACCGCGAGACTCGAGTGAGAGACGAGTTCTCGCGGTTTGGCTGATGGCGCCAGCGGCCTCGGTCCCGCTGCGGTTCCTCGCGGCAGCGGCACTGAGGCGATCTCCCTGACCCTGTCGAGCTCGCTGCCTTGTCCCTGTTTACCGAACGTCGGCAGCCATGACTGCCGACTGCCCGAATTTTTGCCAGTTTACCGGAGACGAACCAGACATGCTCAATCTGATGAATCGACTGTGGCGAGATGAATCCGGAGTGATCCTGTCCGCAGAAATTGTCATCGTGGGATCGCTTCTTGTTGTGGGAATGATTACCGGACTCACCTGCCTGCAGGAAGCTGTGAACGGTGAGTTGCGGGACGTGGCCGGTGCCATTGGCGCGCTGGACCAGTCGTTCTCGTTCTCCGCTCATCGGAAGTCCGGATTCAACGGTCAGTGCTGTGCCTATACAGCGGGATCCGCGTTTGCAAACTGTGAGAATCAGCCTGCCGCAGGCTGTCATGACATCGCCGGCTGCCGCAACACTTGTCTGGACGCCGTGATTGCCAGCCCAGCCGAATGTCGACCTGTCGAAAATCCCGGCTGCTGCGAGGGATGCGGCGGCGCCGAGGCTTTTTCAGCCGAAGGGTGTTCGGGTTGCGGTAACGCTCCGTGTACCTCGAGTGCGTTCAGCGGTGCCACAGGCGTATCCGGCTCCCGCTGTCTCGACACAGGAGTGCCGGGGATGAAAGTTACGGAATGGCCCGCTGTCCCTGAATCGGATAACGCCACGATCAATTCTGACGCACCGCTGGCAGACGCCTGTCCGACACCGGGGTCCGGAGACATCAGTGGATGTCTGCCGGGCTGCCCGACGGACGAATCCAGCGGTCAGCGTTACCATGACGTGATCATTCCGGACCATGTCTGGTAGGGCAGACACCGCCGCCAGTGCGGAACAATGCCAGGTCAGGGATTCGCGGCGGGTTCTGCGGCTACGGCCGGAGCGGCAAGTTTCTCGACGAGGCAGGTGCGTGCCTTAGAAAGCTGAGGATCCTGAAACGTACGTTCCGGGGGCGTGATCCCTTCGGCCGGCACCACACTCTGCCGCTCCTGGTCAGTAATCCACTGCTCCCATTCCTCGGGAGTGAGGCTGATATCGAAACCCTCATTCGGTTTAACACCCCAGTCGTCTTCCTTCTTCGAGTCCGGAAACCGGTGGATGTTGACACCGCTGGGGCGGTGATAACTGGCGGTCGTGAGTTTCATCGCACTGTCGCCGGACTCCAGTCGAATCACATTCTGCACACTGCCTTTTCCCCAGGTCCGTTCTCCGACAATGATGGCCCGCCCGTTGTCCTGCAGGCAGGCTCCCAGGACCTCACTGGCCGACGCGCTGAATCGATTGACCAGAACGGCGATGGGAAACTGCGGGTACGACGCATCGCCCTTCTTCGCCTTCCACGAGCGGTCGGGCACATTGCGTCCCTTGACGCTCACGATGTCGCCGGATTCCAGAAACAGGTCAGCCATCTCGATGGCTGCTTCCAGAAGTCCGCCGGGATTCGACCGCAGATCCAGCACCAGGGCCTTCAGCCCCTGCTCCATCAGGCTGTCCAGTGCGCGCCGCAGTTCGCTGGCCGTATGGCGACTGAAATGTGACACCCGGATGCAGGCAATTTTATTTTCGCCATCCAGCATGTACTCCAACTGTCCCTGATCGTTGTAGTGGTCTCCCAGAATCGTCGGTACCTGAATGACTTCGCGGATAATCGTCAGGTGCTGAGTGTCTTCGGAGGCCGACCGGCGGATGCCCAGTGACACAGGACGGCCCGGGGGCCCCTGGAGCACCTTGACCGCGTCGGACACGGTAAATCCGTCCGTATTCCGGCCGTCGACTTCCACAATGGAATCCCCCGATCGAATCCCGGCTCGGAACGCAGGCGTTCCCGGCAGCGGGCTGATCACTGTGAGCCGACCGGCTGAAGCATTCACCTGAATCCCGATGCCGCCGAATTCCTGTTCCACCGCCTGATCGAATCGCCGCACATCGGTGCGGGGAATGTAGCTCGAATAGGGATCCAGATGGTCGAGCATCCCGCGAATCGCCGCCTCCATCAGCTCGCGGCGGTCAACATCCCGGACGTAGTTCGAGTCAATCTGCTCATACGTCTCAACAAACAGCTTCATCAGCTCGTAGTCGTCTCGGGTGCGCTCACGCGCGGGCTCGGCGTCTTCACCAGGCACAGGCACTGCCGTCAGCAGCATCAGGATCGTGATCAACGTCAGGCGTATTGCTTCTGGTCGACTCATTAAACTTCTCCGGCCACACTCCATGATTGGCTCGCGGCCCTGACTCGGATATTCTGCGGATGCCGTTTTCCTCGCACGGTCACAGACCGCCTCAAAGCGGTTTCCTGTCCGGCAGGTGTCCGGACGACGGAAGATACCGAATCCGGGTGGCACAGGTCGAGTGATCCTGAGATGGCGCCATCGGCGTTGCTGCCATGGCGCACCGCAGTACCAGAATAAACGAGGCCTGCAGGTCAATGACACCGCCAGTCGCGTGGATCAACGGTACCGTCGTTCCCTTTTCCCAGGCCGCAGTCCCGGTGTGGGATCTGGGTGTCGTGGCCGGAGCAGCCGTAACCGAAATGGCGCGCACTGTCCGGCATCGCCCGTTTCGCCTGATGCCGCATATCCTGCGTCTGGCGGACAGCTGCCACGCGCTGGGACTGCCGCTCGCCTGGTCGCCGAATGCCATCGAAACCGCTGCGTGCGGAATCGTCGAACACAACGCGCGGCAGATTTCTTCGAACGACGATCTGGGCATCGTGGTTTTCGTCACGGCCGGAGGAAATCCCACATATCTGCAGGGCCAGAATCCTGCGTGCGGCACCGTCTGCATCCACACGTTTCCGCTGCCCTTTTCCCTGTGGCGAGATGCCGTGCGGAACGGCGTCCGCCTCCGGATCCCGTCAATCCGGCAGATACCCGAGGAATGCCTGCCGGTGGCACATAAGGTGCGGAATCGCCTGCACTGGTGGCTGGCCGACCGCGAGGCTGCCCGCGATGAGCCCGGCAGCCGGGCTCTGCTGACCGACCAGAGCGATCAGCTCACGGAAACCAGTACATCCTGTTTCTACGCGGTGGTCGCTGGTGAAATCATCACACCGCTGTCGCATGTCCTGCACAGCATGAGTCGACGCATC
>SYLK01000293.1 GCA_005809115.1 Planctomyces sp.
GGTCAGGGGCGCTGCGCTTCCCTGACCAGACAATTTGTTCAATTTATTTTTTGGCCGGTGCTTAGCGTTTCGGCAGGAGTGCTCGAGCTGCAGGGAAGAGCGACAAGGCGACACATGTGGCCGAGCCGTGATGGCACGGCAGTCTGGCCGCTGGGCAGTCGATACACCGAGCAGGGCTGGATCCCTGCAGGGCTCGATCTTTTTCCGAATGTCTGTTAGAATGCATGCTGACAAATGCCCGGGGCTGGACGCGGTGGCTGGTACGTGGTGCTGGGCAGGTTTGGAGGTCGGGGTTTCCGGCATCATTGATGGTTGCGCCGCGGCAGGCCGGACGAATGCCTGACACAAGTGAAAGGTGGCGATGATGGATAAGCGAAAACAGCAGAAACAGAAGGAACGAGAACGGCGAATTGCGAAGGAGAAGCTCGCCGAAGCGGAAAAGCGGCGAGTGATCGCAAAGACCGAACAGGAGGCCTCCGACACCAGTTCGGAAAAACGCTCCACTCGCACGTTTGCAGCCGCCATTCCAAAAATTGACAATAAACTGGCTGGCGGAGGTCGTCCGCAGGTTACTCACCGCCGAGCCGGCAGTTAGCTGAACTGATCGCAAGTTGCTGAAATGAATCAGGACGCGGTCACCGTTCAGCGGATTCACCTGGAACGCGTCGTACCAGCGGTGCGCCTGTTCCATGCACTGCATCTGGCTCTTTCGGTTCAGGTGTTCGTCCCGGCAGTCTGTGGCGTGATTCTGGCTGACCTGGCCGGACAGATCACGCGAACAGATCCGTGGTCGCCCGACATCTGGATGAGCCGGCTGTTCTCAGCCCTTCCCTCGCCGGTCGGACTGATCATCGGTGACTTATGCCGGCTGCTGCAGCAGGGCGTCTGCATGGATTTCCGGAACGCGCTGAGTTTTCTGATCCAGGGAGTGATTCTGGCGACAGTGGGAGCGGCAATATCCCGTTCGGCTGGCCGACGGTATTGCTTTGATCTGCGGACCGGTGCATTTCGAGCGACTCGGGATGCGATCCTGCGGTGGCGTCCGCTGCTGGTCGCCTCGCTGCTGGCGACCGCGATTCCGGGGTCGATCTGGCTGTGTCTGCAGAGCACGGGATGGCTGGCGGAAGTGACGGGACTCGCGTCGCTGGCAAATCAGCTGGTCTGGCTCTGGTTATGGTGCCTGAGTTTCCTCGTATGCGCCGTGACAGTTGTTTTCGGGGCAGGCTGGATTCTGGCCATCCCGGCGATCGGTGCTGACGATTGCTCGGGCTCGGATGCGCTCAGCCGCGGTGTCAGCTATGTGCTGTCGCATTTCGCGGCGGCAGTCTGCCACGGCCTTGTCGTCCTGATTATCACCTGGGGCGCCGGGATGATTCTGCAGAATCTGGGTCTGCTGGCAGCGCAGCTCGCGAGTTCCGCTGTATCGGTCGAGTTTCTGGCATCAATGACTCCCGCCGGAGTGGAAATCCGGCAGTCGGCGGGGCCGCCGGAGAGCCTGATGACAGCTCAGATCGCGAGTGGTGCGGGATTTCCTGCGTGGCTGATCCACTCTGTGGTTTCGGGGCTTCGTCTGGGAATCCTGTTCAGCGGAGCGACGATCAGCTACGTGCTGCTCCGACATCGCGAAGACGGCGTTGGACTGACGGAACTGGGAGGAAAGGATCACCGTCAGCCCGGCTCGCCCGTCAATCAGTGAATTCTCCGACGGCAACCCGCCGTGGTGCTCGGCCGGTCTGCCGGCTCGTCTGGGACATCCGCCGGGACCAGGTTTACTTCGGTGAAGCGTCAGTGAGCCCAGTGAGGGTTGTGCTGCCGGACTGGGGAGCCTTTGGCGAACCCAGTCTCGTATCTCGGAATAATTTTCGCATTTTCCGTTTGCCATTTTTCCGATGGCATGCATAGACTGGCAGCAGGTCTGATCGACGGAACTGAAAGCTGCCTCGGAGGACAGGGGGGCGGGTTGGTTCAGGTTGGCGGCTTGTTCCAGAGGGATGTGCAGTGTCGCGCAGTTTTTCCCCGATACGAATCCTGAATCCGTCGACTTGTCGTCGATTCCGATTTTCGTTCCCCGGGATGCTGCCGGGATTGTTTTCGATGATGCTCGTGCTGACGTGGTCAGCTCAGGCATCTGCGTCCTGTGGAAATTACCTGTTTAGAAGCGGGAAACCGGTCAGTGAGCATGCCATGAGCTCGTCAGCAGACGATCGGCCATTGTCGATTGCTCCTGAACTGCCGCGATTGCCTGGTCAATTTCCGACGCGTGGCTGCTTCGGCCAATACTGTTCCGGGCGACAACTACCCTTGGCACCGGCATCCCTGCCCACGAGTGTGGTGAAGTTCCGGGATCAGCCTGCGGTTCTCGAAGGCGTTCTGGCCAGACCGTCTTCACCAGCGACCGCCGATGACGTTCCGACTTCGGAATCCGGCGAGTTTTTCGAACCGACGTTGATTTTCCGTCCCCCCGCGGTGTGAGTGATTTCGGTCGGATCGGTGACAGCACTCTGCTCACCTGATCCGATCCGCTGCCTCCCGACAACGACGGCCCATGACGTGCCTTTGGCATGGATCACCTCCTGCCTCATGCGGCGTGGTTGACTGCCCCGGATGGGACAATCTGAGGTTGTCCAGCGAGGCCTGAGCAGACTCGGACACGGCCGGTGCCGTCGCGCATCAGGTGTTGCCGAGGCATGCACGCGTCGCGACTCCGAACAGCCTCTTCTCAGATGATTCTGCAGACCGAATGGCCTGCTGCAGATAGTATATTTTTTTGGCTGGTCCTGATTTCATTTCCGACTTCTCATAACTGACAGGGATTCTCCATGAAACGCAATAACCAGAAAACGCGTGGTTTTACGCTGATCGAACTGCTTGTCGTCATCGCCATTATCGCCATCCTGATGGCGCTGCTGCTGCCGGCCGTGCAACAGGCCCGGGAAGCCGCCCGCAGGACACAGTGCAAGAACAATCTGAAGCAGATCGGCCTGGCAATGCATAACTACGAGTCGGCACACAGCCGTCTGCCGTCGTCGGGCCAGGGGCTGTCATTCACTGCTCCGTACACTCCGTATTTCGACAAGCACTCCACGTTCGTGCATATCCTGCCGTTTATCGAGCAGGCGAACCTGTACAGCCAGTTCGATTTCCGCTTCGCCTACAACGAAACCGACACAAACAAGGAGGTCGCCAGAAAGGTGATCCCCGGATATCTGTGCCCATCGGCAGCGCTTCGCCAGGGTAACCAGGACAGTCAGAATTATGGCGCGATCGACTACGGCGCCACATTGCACACCAATATTGACCCGGCGACGGGGATCCCGGGTTCAGCTTTTCTGGCCCCCGGTGCGCTCGCATGGAATTACAGCAAATTGTCCGACATCACTGACGGGACGAGCAACACGATCGCGATTGGCGAAGACGTCGGGCGGAATGACGGGATGAAATCGCTCTACGACGATCCCTACGCCCCCGGGCTCAAACGCTCACACTGGCGCTGGGCCGATCCGGACAATGCCTTTGGCGTCTCCTGGACGCCCAATCTGCATCGCAGCCCTTGGGGAGGTCCAGCATCATGCCCGTGGATTGAAATGAACTGCGGTGCCAACGATGAACTCTTCAGTTTTCATACCGGGGGCGCGCATATCCTGATGTGCGACGGACACGTCCGGTTCCTCAGCGACAGTATCGACTATCGCGTTCTGCGAAACCTCGTCACCCGGTCCGGTGGTGAAGTGATTGGTGAATTCTGATCCGGGGTCGTGGCGGGAGCGGTGCGGTGCGGAATTTTCCGGTGGAGTCGCTGCAGGTGGTTCCGAGCAGTGGTGCGATCGACACTGCGCCACTGGTCGCCACCGCGCCACTGGTCGCCATCGCGCCACTGGTCGCCATCGCGCCACTGGTCGACCACGCGTTACCGGTCGACCATGCACTGATGGCGCGGTCCGACCGGCCACGACGAGTTCGCAGCGTCCGTCGCTGGCGCTGGATCAGAGCGACTCTGCTGCTGGTCGCTGTCGCCGCTGTAGTTGGACTGACCACGCGTCAGTTTTTGCGTTACCGCATCAGTGACGAAATGGTGCTGCCGCTGCGAGAGTACTCGAATGCCGAATATCCTGAGGATCCGGCGACTCGCAGCCTGCAGTTTGGCAGCTATCACGGCAGGAGACTGCGGCTGATCCGCCGCGACGATGTGCATTTCGATTTCATCGTCGAATCAGATCATGACCACATCGCGACAGTTCGGTTTCTGAACGTGGACGTCTCACTGATGACACCTTCATTGCCGCAATGGTGTCGCAGCCATGCTGGCAATGCCAGAATCGCACTGACGGATCGACAATGGAACCGGCAGCAGGTCGCTTTCCGGCCGGACGGCGAAACCGTACAGGTCAGCCGGGGAGACGGCTTTGAGAAGGATCACCTTGTCTCGGCTGAGCTGGCAAAGAACTGCCTGAACGCCGGGTTGTGGGAAGTGCTGCTGTTCACGCAGGGTGCCAGCGGGAAGGAGCTCTACTATCAGGGCTGGTTCACTTTTCCGCTCGGCCACTATCGCCGGCTGTTCGAGAAAAACACGGGCTATCGCTACTTTGACCACTGGTACTACCTGGAGCACTGGTTTGATCCCGCAGGCACTGTCGTTGATCCGGAATCACTGCGGTCGGTTGTCCGGGAGATTCACGTCAGTCTGACCTGGGATCCGCAGGAGTCGATTCTTGCTGCCGGGGAACAGCAGCGGAAGAAACGCACGGTGCTGAGTCAGAACCTTCGCCAGTGGCGCGACTTTGACACCGCCACCGATCTCAGCTTCGCTGCCTTCATCCCCCCCGGTCGCTACAGTGTGGCAA